>NZ_NOXG01000079.1:0-1963 GCF_003207955.1 Novacetimonas pomaceti | reverse complement strand
GGATGAAGCCGCAACCCAGCGCGAAAACCTCGCGGAACTGATCGAACTGGCCCAGGGTTTCCGGCGCGTGGAACACCTGCTGGAGCATGCGGCACTGGCTGGCGGAGCACCTGGAGAAAAAGGTCGTGATCGCGTTCAGCTCATGACCATGCACCGGTCGAAAGGACTGGAATTCCGGGACGTCTTTCTTCCTGCGTGGGAAGAGGCGATTTTCCCCGGTGCGATGTCGTGCAATCCCGAAGAGGAGCGTCGCCTTGCCTATGTGGCGCTGACCCGGGCGATGGAGCAGGCCACGATCACGTTCTGTGATTATCGCCAGGGCGGATCTTCCCGTCCGAGCCGGTTCATTGACGAAATTCCACTCGAGAACCGGGTCAGCAGCTGGAATCTCGGCAGGAACGAACCACGCCAGTCTGACGGTCGTTGGAGGCAGGTTGATCAGGAACTGAATGCGCTTGGCTTGTGAATGCGGACAATGCATGCTCCGGCAGCGGCGACATGCGTTCGCGCGGCCGGGGCATTGCACCAAACAGGCTGGTTCCGCCCGACGCTTCGGTCTTAAATTGTTTTTCTTTTGGTCGAAGGACGTCTGCTTTATGGCGAAAAAGCCAGTGCCGCCGATTGAGCCCGATGACTGGGATGATGACGAGGCGGGTTTCCTGCAGCCTCTGGAGCCACCGCCGCCCGTCCGGGATCCGACGGATCTAAGGCTGCATACGCGCCAGCTCGCCGACCTTCTTCGGGCCAGATTTCCCGACAGGTGGGTCGGTGTGGAAATCGGCACGCTTCCGTTGCGGTGTGAGGACGACCTGTTCTCCGATTTCATTGACCTTGGAGATGGCCTCGGGGCCCGCCTCGATTATGACCCCGAGGAGCCGGAGCGGGTACTCTGGATCAGTGCCGGCAACCGTGACCATGGTGGTGAGCCGCTCGATTTTCCCCGCGATAGCGAGGCCTGTCGCGGGCGCATGCTTTCAACCGCGGAAATCGCGGAACTGCTCGATTTTCTCGACAGGGAGGCTGCTTACTGATGCCCGCCAGCATGGCAGGCAAGCCAGATGCGCCGCCATGCGTCAATCAGTGTGCCCCGCGGCACGTTGCGCTCAAGATCGTGCAGCAGGGTTTCCAACTCGGAAAGGGAAAGGGTGCAGGCCACAAGCGCAGGTGACAGGACCGCAGTTCCCGTCATCACAACATGGCTGAAGACCTGAATGGTCGGGTCCACGAGGCGGGCCAGCGCGTAGACGGCGCGGCAATGGGCGGCATTCTGCATCACCGGGCTGTAAATCAGCCGGGGCGGGGCGTCTGGCGCCTCGCCCGCGAAACGCTGGCGCCACCGTTCATCTTCCGGGTGCCCGGTCAGTTCGCCGCCATACCGCTTTGTCTCCACGACATGGATGCCCCTCGGGCTGAGGAACAGGTGGTCAATCTGGGTGGTCTTGCCGTCGCCCGTCGGCAGTATGGCATCGTGCAGCACGGCCAGGCCGCTCCGGTCGAGCACGTGGGCTACGGCGCTCTCTCCTTTCTCGCCCTGGATGGCGGCGCGAAAGGACCGCCAGACCTGCGCCTCATGGGCCGTCAGCCGGCACCTGCCGGGAGGCTTCACGCGATGACGTCGAAGTCTCACCACGCAGTCTACCCTCTGTAGTTCTATGTCTCGGTATGATGTCCCGTATATCTGTCCATCATGCGACTGCAGCTGGAAATGTCGGGAACCGTGCGTGCTCGGGGTGAGCGTCCGGGTGCATGTCCGCAATGTGGATCCGGATCACCAACAGTGCCCGCTCATTCGCCAGCCTGAACGCAGGAGACCGGACAATCGCGGGCATGCTCGTCCAGGTCCGCAGGGGATTCAGGATCCCGCCTGAACCCGGTATTCTCGTCCCCCCATTTCTTGAGGGCCATGATGACCGGCTCCAGGGTCCGTCCCCGTGCGGTCAGGCTGTATTCCACCTTCGGGGGC
>NZ_NOXG01000078.1:0-2027 GCF_003207955.1 Novacetimonas pomaceti | reverse complement strand
CACCCAGCCACCCGCCCCCTTCCATCCGATCGCGCGCGGACGCGCCGGCCCATGGCTGCTGTCGACCATCCTGTGCGACAAGTTCCTGCAGCATCTGCCTCTGAACCGCCAGAGCGATGCCTTTGCCCGCGAAGGGATCGATCTCGACACATCAACGCTGGCTGACTGGGTGGGAGCCTGCACCGCGACGCTGGCCCCCCTGACTACGCTGATCCGGGCGCATGTGCTGGCGGCACAACGCCTGCACGCGGACGACACCACCGTGCCGGTTCTGGCGAAAGGCCGGACAGTCACCGGACGATTGTGGAATTATGTGCGGGACGATCACCCCTTTGGAGGCACAGCGCCCCCAGCCGTCTGGTTCCGTTATTCCCGGGACCGCAAGGGCGAACATCCCACGGATCATCTCACCGGCTGGACCGGCATTGTGCAGTCAGACGCCTATGCGGGTTACAATACTCTGGCGAAACCGGGACGCCAACCCGCGCCGGTTGTCTCCGTCGGATGCTGGGCGCATGGACGCAGGGGACTGTTCAAAATCGCCGAGAGAGACAAGGCGCCCCTCGCCATAGAGGCAATAGGCAGGATCGACGCCATATTTCAAGCCGAGCGCACCATCAACGGTACGCCCCCAGAACATCGGCTGGCAGTCCGTCAAACAGACATAGCCCCTCTGGTCGACGATCTGTTCGACTGGATGCGGGAGTGTTGCCGGCGCATGTCGACAAAAAATCCCATTGCCCAGGCCATGAACTATTTTCTACGGCGTGCCGATACATTCACACGATTCCTCACAGATGGCCGTATCTGTCTGACGAACAATGCAGCAGAACGCGCCCTACGCGGCATCGCCCTGGGCAGGAAAGCCTGGTTGTTCGCCGGGTCCGATCGTGGCGGAGAGCGCGCCGCCGCCATGTATTCCCTGATCGTCACCGCGCGCCTGAACGATGTCGATCCCCAGGCATGGCTCGCCGATGTCCTGGCACGGATCAATGACATTCCCAATCCACGCCTCCATGAACTCCTGCCCTGGCACTGGAAAGCCCACCAGCAGGTCCACAATACCATCGCCGCCTGAATACGCCCGCGTCTCTCGCCGGATGGTTACGGCTCCGAACAGGGTGCTGCCCTGCGGGACAAGCAAGAACCGGCCGGTCGGACTATCATAGACGTTCTGGGTCACATGCCCGACGATCTGACCCGGTAGGTCGGAACTGACTTGCGTATTCAGCGCGCCGGCAATGACGGTCCCGGCCTGGAGGATGTAGGGCGAGGCGGGAAGTGTGATCCGATCGGGACTGACAGTCGCACGATCAGGCTGGCCCGCCAGAAAGGCGCGATTACCGGCCTCCGGACCAGTGTTGGCCGATGACGCTTGCGGTCCCGGTGGGACGGCCATGGCCGGAGCTACTTGCCCGCTCTGCCCATCCCGTGCCTCGACCTGCGCGAAGAGCATGCTGGTGCGTGCCGCCTCGATCTCCTGATCGCCACGCCGGTCTCCCATGCCGGAAACCGGTCCCGCGCGACCGTTCCGCTGTGCGTCGAGGATAGGCCTGCCGAGATCGCCGGGCAAAGGCGGCCCGAGTTTCGGAGTGGCGGTATAGTCACTGGGCAGCGCTGACAGCCCGTCGGCCGAGGGGTGTTGCGCGCAACCCGCCAGTGGCAGGGTCAGCAACGGCAAAGCACGAAGAGCGCGACGGATCATTGGCCAAGCTCCTTCGACCAGTTGATGGCAGAGACGTAGATGCCAAGGGGGTTTTTCCGCAGGTGATCAGCGTCGCGCGGCGTGCGCAGAACAACCGACACGAGGGCGGTCCAGCGTTCGGTGCCGGTGAACTGTCAATCGGCACTCAAAAATAACCCCTGATCGGCATGCAATATTAACCCCCTGTTGAAGGCCCGGCCTGTCTCCTTACGCCTACGGCTTCAGGAGACAGGCCGGGGCAGGTATGGATCTGGAGAGAGGTTCAGTTACGGTTCCTGAACCGCCAGCTTTCGTTCCCTGTCTCGATGATGTCGCAGTGATG
>NZ_NOXG01000077.1:0-2166 GCF_003207955.1 Novacetimonas pomaceti | reverse complement strand
GCATCGGGTTTTCTTATAGCTTACGAAAATTTCTTTTGTGCAAAACAGACTTTTTCATAATCTAACCCGATGTACAACCCTTCTGTGAGATTTCCGCGTCGAATTCCAGCACCATCGCCATGCGGCCACTTACCATGACCGGCACCATCAGGACTGTCTGCATGCCGGCGCGGGTACCCTCACCCACAAGCCACAGGGGCGCTGACTCGATCTGCAAACGTGAGCAGATGCCGGGCAATAGCGCATTGTCAGACCCGGTAGGCAGTGCACGGCCAGCAGCCGCATTCTCATGTCCGGAAAGATGGCTGGCCAGACGGAACACCCGGCCGCTGCCCTTACTGTCTGGCAACCATGCCAGCGCCATGCACCATGGCCCCATCTCGCAGGCCTGCGAAAAAGCAAAACGGACGATGTCCTCTACTGACAGACCGCTATTGGCCTGGGCGGCAACCGCCTCCATCAAGGCCTGCTGGCGATTACGCGCATACAGCTGGCTCAACCCGTCCTCCGCGATGCGTTCGGCTTCCATGCGCACTTCGCGTTCGCGCTCATAACGGCGGCGGATACGGCGGTACAGGGCTTCATAATCCGTTACTTCTGACCCCGGTCCAGGATTGATGGTCATAGCCACTTCACCCGCAGCATGTTTTCCTTGCCAGATCCGGGTGGGAAACGCTCGACTTCAACCCTATCGCCAAACACATCCGCCGCACCGAACACAAAGCCCTGTGCCAGGTCGATCAGGTGGCGTTCGGAACTGTAGGTCATGTCCAGCGTGCCATCATTGTTTTCCTTCATATGGAAATACGGGCATATCGCGCCGGGATAGAGCTTTCGCACCTCAGGGTGGATGATGCTGTTCACGCTCAGGATAAAGCTGCGCGAATTGGGATGCGTGCTAAATAGTTCTGGATAGCGCTGCTTGAGGATGGGCATGGCATCGCGCCCGAAGCTGTGCAGCAATTCGGCCGGTGTAATCCCGAGGTGCTTTGAGGCCGCCACTACCAGCGCCTGCATTTCCGCATCGGGATAGCTGCCCAACGAGGTATAGGCGCCGTTGACATTGGCGGCTTCCAGCAAGGTATCCCATGCTTCTGCCCCGTGGTTCTTTTCCACGACCTCTTCCAGAATATTAAAAACGATACCCTTCATGATTTTACAACCTGTTGTAATATATATCTTTTAAAGGTGTGTGATAGATTATGTAGTAACGACGTATTTTGATGTCACTTTATGTCATGCATGCGTTCTTTGCATACCTTTGCGATTTTTCAGAAATCTTTCAGATCATGCACCGGGTATATGACCGGAAATCATGCTAATATTTCTTGGTTTTCTCTCAAGTTTTGAGTCATTACATTCGATATGGTAATAATTGGCGAACTCGTCAATTCAGATATCGAATATGTATTATTGGTCCGTAAATAACACGAGTCTGCGATGCATTTCCTGTTTCCAAGAAAACCAACGTGGAGACGGCGATATGGTCTGAAGGATGCCCGGCATGAACCGATAAGGCCAGCCCACACAATTCACTACGGCAAACTCAAATCGCCCCTCATCACAGCATCACAACTTATCCCGCGATTATCGGATTTAACTGACGATACCTCTCAGGATATCAAGTTGCGCAGAACGCATGCCACGGCCCCTGCGCGTCAATTCGGGAAAGCGCATCCCCGAAGAAGCTCCGAATCTGCTCTCGAATTCTGTCTGAAAGAAAAAGCAACGCAGCCAATTTTTGTTGCAGCAGTCGAAGGATGATCTTCGAATCTTCTCACATTATCCGGAGAAGTTCATGAAACATTCTCTGCTCATTTTTCTTTTGCCCGGTGGTCCAATCCGAAACTGATCGTGCTGGTGCTGAATAATCAGGACCTCAATCAGGTTACGTGGGAAGAACGCATCCAGCCTGGCAGGGGCAGGACGGAATCAACCCAGTCCATCCCTGATTTTCCCTATCATCGATATGTCGAACTGCTGGGGCTGAAGGGGATTTACGTTGACGACCCCGATCATGTCGGCATCGCATGGGAGGATGTCTGAACAAGGCCTGATCTGGCAGGCATCGACGCGGATTTCTCACACTTGAGGCAATTTCGGGTCATTTTGTAGAATTCAGTCATCCCACAGGAGCCCGATCTGGAATATTGACGATATTCTGCT
>NZ_NOXG01000076.1:0-2167 GCF_003207955.1 Novacetimonas pomaceti | reverse complement strand
AAGCAGAATATCGTCAATATTCCAGATCGGGCTCCTGTGGGATGACTGAATTCTACAAAATGACCCGAAATTGCCTCAAGTGTGAGAAATCCGCGTCGACCACAATCTTTTTTCTGCGGACGTTTTTCACGCGCTTAGCCATAAAACAATCATCCTTGATCAAGACAAAAATATTTCGAATTAAACTTCTAGCGAGGGTAGAAATTCGCCAGTTTCCTGACGAACAGTGCGGTATGTCGACATATGTCGTACCCGAAATACCACTTATGGTCACCCCGCACAAATTGTGACCAAAGCATGGCAATCATTACAAATTTTTGCCATTCTGAACAAAATCGGAGAAGGAAGAACCTGATCTTGAAATTTGCACAAGAGTAGGTGCACGATAGCATAGAACTACCAACCCGATCAGATCTTATCCATTTTGGCTGCCTCAGCAGATACCACGGACGTCTGTAAGGTCAAGGCGGCAATCATACCAGAGCGACTTTCATTGGCGGCACGAGCTAAAGCATCTAGACGCGCCAAAACACGCCGGGGAAGAGAGATATTCGCACGATCTACCCGATCATCAAGAATGGCCGGATCAAGTGTAACAAATCCAACGATCCAACCTGCATAATCAGGAGCTTTCCGGATGCCATCCACAGAACTGGGAGATGGAATGGCTTCGCCTGCGTCCAACATGGCATCGATCCAACCAGCGGCTGCCTCTTCTGCGCTATCTAGCGCTTCCTCCAAGGTGTCACCTGCTGAAAAGCATCCGGGCAGATCAGGAAAAACAACTCCAAAGGCCGTTGTACCATCACCATGTTCAATTACAACTGGGTAGCGCATGACCTCTCCTGGGCTTCTGCCTGTCTACAAATGGCAATAACCAATCCGTTACCAAGATTTTTCTTCGGGTGCGGGATAGTCAGCACGTCCTTGCGCTGTGGATGCTTCAGAACATGATGGGAACCACGTACGCGATCCAGCACTCTGCCTAACCTGATCAGTTTCTGAGTGAGGAACATGCCTTGCATTTACATATCATACACACTGCACCAAATATTTTCAATATCCCTTGAACTCAGCTTATCAGGAGCAGGCAGGAAATCACAAAAAATCATTTATTTAACAGCATTAATACCAAAATTAATTATTTATTTAAATATTATCATTAGTGATACATGTTATTATTAAATATAATACAAGAAAAATATACAATTTTTCAAGAATATTTCCAAGAAATATTATGTGAAGAGCCCGCCCTCGTGGACATATCCTGCGGGTACATCGGTGGAGCGGTGGCAAGAGGCGTCTTTAAGCCGAAAGAGAGAGGCTCTGGCCCGCGCACAGTGTTAAGCGGCATGGAAAAGTGACCCCTTCGGAAGGGGGACAGGCAGCCAAAAACGACCCCTTTCTGAGAAACGGGTTCACGATGGCCTTCATGCTGAATGGAGGCCCGGTTTGGGATGCTTGTTGTGGAAACAATTGGAAAGATCCGTCGCGCGCATTTTGTCGAAGGAAAGGCGATCAGTAAGCTCCCGGCGACTGACGCCTTGCTGAATACTTCTGGTCTGGTTCAGCTATGAAGCATGAGCGATTTAAGAGATAGGGACGCGGTACTACCTGCGAGTGTCGCAGGTAGTACCGCAGAGAGGCTCCAAAGGAGCGGTAGAGAGACAGGCGAGCGGGACAGGCTGGCGGACGCCTCGCGGATCGAGATCGTTTCGGATCGCCGCCGCTGGCACGCCCCTGAATTTCGCGCGCGAGTGGTCATCGCGTCCTACGAGAGCCGACGCCCCATAAGGGAGGTGGCTGCACAGTATGGGATCCATCCAAGTCTGGTGTTTCGCTGGCGGCGAGAGGCTCGGGCCAAAGGCGGGACATCGTTCATACCTGTCATGGTGGCCCCGGCCCCCGAGCCGCAGCCATTGGAGCGTCGGAGAGAACAGGGAACGCTGTCCGACCGAGCCGTCAGCCTGGTCTTTCCGGACGGTGTGCGGCTGGAGTTCGACACAGGGCTGTCCGCTGATCGTCTGCGTGAGATTGTGGGCGCACTACGATCATGATCCCGCTTCCCTCCACGCTGAGGATATGGCTGGCGGCCGGTGTAACCGATATGCGCCTGGGGATGCCCGGGCTGGCGTTGAAGGTCCAGGAAGCACTGGGTCGTGACCCT
>NZ_NOXG01000075.1:0-2186 GCF_003207955.1 Novacetimonas pomaceti | reverse complement strand
CCATTCTTGATCGCATCCTGCGACCACCCGTCGGGCAATGCCCGCACTGTGGAAACTTTCTATGCCAGACCTCAAAACGCATTCTGCCAAAGTAGTGCTAGACCTCGTTGGCCATTCCGTTGCTCGAAGGTAAAAGTGTTGTCGACATGTAGGTTGGCAATAGGCTGAGCTAGCAATTAGTTGTGGTAATAATTCACCAAAATGGATACATATATATACTAAACTAGTAGCAAATTTCAACCTGGAGCGATACATTGAGCGTACAAATCGATCAGATATTCACAGCGGCAGCACAGAATATCTGGCAATTTCTTCAAACAGCAGGTCAGGGATGTTATATTCCGGCTTATCAGCGTCCTTATGCCTGGGACTATGACAATGTTGATCGTCTGATTGAAGACGCGATCAATGGTCTCCGTCATATTGAGACACGTAGCAATGCGATCAGCTTTTTAGGAACAATTATTGCGATTCATGACATCAGAAATGTAACAGTGAAACCGGTCTTTCAGTCTGAAGTTGCTCCGCGTGTGATGACACTGATCGATGGCCAGCAACGAATCAGCACTGCAGTCATGATGAATGTCGCACTTCACCACCAGATTGCCCAGCAACAGCGTCGGATTGAGAATGTTAAGGGAGAAGCATTTGACTGGTTGCGTCAGCAGGCACGGCGTGCGCAAGTCGAACTATATAATACCTTTGTAATCGATCAGACGACCGGCACGCCGGAGGTTTATCGCTATTATCCACGTGTGATCCGAGCTTTCGACGATGTGTGGTCGACTAAAGGAAGTCAAGCTGAATATCGCTCGCCGATAGCGCGACTGGTATGGAGCTATATTAATCATTTCGAGGCGCGGAAGACAGAGGTTTTTAATTATAAGGTTTTGGACGACGACGGTAATCATGACCTGCAGCACGACACGATTGTCGACGTCTTTCGTTATATGAGAAACAAACTCAATCAGCTGACTGGAAAAAACGCTGCTAAATTCGAATTCCCCGATCTACAGCAGATCATCCCAAATGACATGTTTATGAGCGCGCTGTGGGCGTTTCCTGCGCCCGTTTCGGTTAAGGACTACGTAACCTCTCATTCAGACGACAAGTCTTATGGAATCTTCTCTGCATTGATGCGCAGCATGGTGTTCCACCGTTATTTCAATATGCGCATGGCGCTAACCATTGTTACTACTCGTTCGGAAGATGACGCGTTCGATATGTTCGAGGCGCTCAACACCACTGGTGAACCGTTGACCGCCTTTGAGACGTTCAAGCCCAAGATTATCGAAGCTGAGGGTCTCGCAGGTTATCAGGAGACGCCTTCGTTTAAGAGTGTGTCACGGATTGAGGCATATCTAGACCATTTCAAGAAAGCCGATGATCGTCAGAAGGCAACCTCAGAATTACTCATTCCTTACGCACTTTCAGAGACCGGCGAGCGGCTACAAAAGGATCTTGGTGATCAACGCCGTTATCTGCGCGATTATTTTGATAACCTACCTTCGCTTATTGATAAGCGCTACGCGGTGGAGTCGCTCGCCAATATGGCGACACTGATGCGGACTGCATGGACGCCGCAAGATGCCGCTACACAGCTTGAAGGCTTTGGCACCTTTGATGATGAAACAGGCTTTTGCTTTCACGCGTTGCGCGCGCTCAAACATACTATCGTGCTTGGTGCGTTGACGCGTTTCTATGATGATTTCAGGCGTGCAGAAGGTGAAGCTCGAGCGTCTAAAAAGGCTGATTTTGCCGCAGCTATTCGCGCGATAACGGCGTTTTCAATGCTATGGCGTGGGGCATTCGGCTCGACGGAAAATATTGATTCAATTTACCGCACGATTATGCGCGAGGGACTTGCAAGCGAGAAGATTTTACCGCTCGCCCATCGGCCAAAACAAACCCATCGCCCAAAGCACCATGAACTTGGAGCGGTCTCGCTGCACAGTCTTAAACGCATGCTATGGTGGTATCTCAGCCACAAATTTAAAGACAAGGATGCTTGGGTTAAAAAAGCTGCTCGTACGCCGATCTACAGTCATTCTGCAGTAGTAACCAAGTTCCTAATGATCGTCGCAATTGAGGTGGTCCCGTCCGTTCGGACAGTTTTGCGGGCTTGATAAGCTATACCCGGTTGTTGTTATGCCGCCCTTCTGACGGCGTTGCTGTTGGCCATCTGG
>NZ_NOXG01000074.1:0-2188 GCF_003207955.1 Novacetimonas pomaceti | reverse complement strand
GGGATTGGCAAGGGCGGGGTCAGCCCCGTCCACCTGATCCGCACCCGGTTGGGGCGGCTGTGGCTCCGGGACCAATGTGCCGCTGCGGGCCGGTGGTGGGGATGGAGACGATGTCGGTAGCCGGACGTGCTGCCCCTCCTCAATGACAACCTTCCCCGTGGAGACAGAAGCCGCATGGGTCGGGCTGCCTGCGGCCGTCACGACGATGGCCGAAGATAGAAAGAGCGCCATCTTACGCATGCCATGCCACCGTTATCGCGTGGTGAAGCGGGTCTACCGAGACCATGGCCTGATCTCCGGCCTGATCGCCCAATGTCCGAAGGATATCCACCACAGCGGCAACGCTGTTGGTCGCGACGCGCATTGCTCGGGGATGGCCGGTGACAGTCACGCTATAGCCAATTTCCTGGCCGAGTTTTGCGACGGCCTTGCCCAGCGGGCCGTCCCATACGAACCAGATCCGGCGGGTCAGATCATCGGGGAGCAGGGGTTGGTTGGCAGATGCCACGACCGGAGACGGGCGGATGCTGCCAAGTTCCCGAAGATCAGTCGTGGTTTCTGCCATTGACCGCTGCAAGGCCAGTTCAGGATTGGCCATGCCGGTCGTCGCAATGGGAGAAGGTGACGACAGGCTCTGCGCACAGGCGTTGAGCGCCATGGGCAAAAGAAAAATGAGCAGAGAATGTTTCATGAGCTTCTCCGGATAATGGGAGTAGCTTCGAAGATCATCTTGCGACTGCTGCAGCAAAAATTGGCTGCGTTGCTTTTTATTTCATGCAGGTCCCGAGAGCAGATTCGTGTCCTCTTTTGAGGTATGCTGTCGCCGGATTGACGCGCAGAATTGCGTGGGACAGAAGCAACCCTTTTCTGTTTTCGGCTCTGAACGTGAGGGGATCACCGGCAGCCATCCATGTTGCTGACAGTCCTACCAAGCATCTGATGTGCGCTGAACAATCTGTATCGATGGGACACAATGAGGTATGTCGATGATATGTAGCCGAGAGGGTAGAGTGCAGGATGAAGATCATCAGAACGGCCATCGTGATGGCGATCATTGCAGGCACGAGTGCCTGTTCGTCCACGGGTGATGCTTCCATAAAAAAAACAACCATCGCGGAAGTTGATCAGAATATTCATGATGGTGTGACAACTTCATCCCAGGTGCGTCAGATTTACGGTGAACCGGGGCAGAAAACCTATGAAGATGGTTATGAGGTTTGGATTTATAGTTTTACGTCCGGCAGGGAGGATGGTCTTTCAATAGCGCAGGACGTAGTCGGGCTTGGCATGCTTGGAGAAAGATCAAATAACAAAAGCAAGATGCTGAATGTTGTGTTGAGTAACGGAATCGTGCTGAAGCATAGTTTTGCCACCTCGCATTTCAGTTCCAGCAGTGGCTTGAGGTAGTAATATCGCAGGCAGTTAATGGTTTGGTATGAATGTATTGATCTGGGTAAGGCATGCAGCCGGGGCTGACTATAATCAAGACGTGTGCCGCAGAACTTAAGTTGGAAGAAACCACCTGCATGGTCCGTAGTAGTGGGTCGTGGTAAGTGCGTATTCGCATGTCTCCTGATCAGAAACACAGCTATACGCGCTCCAGACGTATATTCCCCTTTAAGTCACTGCATTGACGGGTAAGCGGTCCTTTTGGTGACGGAACCATGGGACCATGCGGCGGATGGCTTCTTCAATCTGGTCCGTTGCGACCGCAAAGCTGAAACGGATGAAGTATTTCCCGTCTATGGGGTCGAAATCAATGCCCGGCGCTGTCGTAACACCCGTATCCAGCAACAGGCGCTTGCAAAACGCCATACTGTCATCCGTCAGGTGCCGGATATCGGCATAGATATAGAACGCTCCATCTGGAGGCGCGATATGGCGCAGGCCCATTTCCGGCAGGGCGCGCAGCAGCAGGTCACGGTTGCGCCGGTAGGTTTCCATATGCCCTTCAAGCTCATCGCGGCAATCGAAGGCGGCAAGGGCCGCGTGCTGGCTGAGGGCGGCGGGCGGCAGGAACAGATTACCCATCCGCGCGCGGGCGGCTTCCACCTTGGCTGGCGGGACAACCAGCCACCCCAGTCGCCACGGCGCCATGCTGAAGTATTTGGAAAAACTGTTTACCACCAGCGCATCGGGATCATATTCCAGAATACTGTGCGCGCGTTCGCCAAAACTCAGGCCGTGA
>NZ_NOXG01000073.1:0-2469 GCF_003207955.1 Novacetimonas pomaceti | reverse complement strand
GGGATTGGCAAGGGCGGGGTCAGCCCCGTCCACCTGATCCGCACCCGGTTGGGGCGGCTGTGGCTCCGGGACCAATGTGCCGCTGCGGGCCGGTGGTGGAGATGGAGACGATGTCGGTAGCCGGACGTGCTGCCCCTCCTCAATGACAACCTTCCCCGTAGAGACAGATGCCGCATGGGTCGGGCTGCCTGCGGCCGTCACGACGATGGCCGAAGATAGAAAGAGCGCCATCTTACGCATGCCACGCCACCGTTATCGCGTGGTGAAGCGGGTCTACCGAGACCATGGCCTGATCTCCGGCCTGATCGCCCAATGTTCGAAGGATATCCACCACGGCGGCAACACTGTTGGTCGCGACGCGCATTGCTCGGGGATGGCCGGTGACCGTCACGCTGTAGCCAATTTCCTGGCCGAGTTTTGCGACGGCCTTGCCCAGCGGGCCGTCCCACACGAACCAGATCCGGCGGGTCAGGTCATCGGGGAGCAGGGGTTGGTTGGCAGATGCCACGACCGGAGACGGGCGGATGCTGCCAAGTTCCAGAAGATCAGTCGTGGTTTCTGCCATTGACCGTTGCAAGGCCAGTTCAGGGTCGGCCATGCCGGTCGTCGCAATGGGAGAAGGTGACGACAGGCTCTGCGCACAGGCGTTGAGCGCCATGGGCAAAAGAAAAATGAGCAGAGAATGTTTCATGAGCTTCTCCGGATAACGGGAGAAGCTTCGAAGATCATCTTGCGACTGCTGCAGCAAAAATTGGCTGCGTTGCTTTTTATTTCATGCAGGTTTTGAGAGCAGATTCGAGTCTTCTTTGGGATTTTCTTTCGCCAAATTGACCGGTAGGGCCACGGCAGGCGCTTCGTACGACTTGATATATTCTAACTATTCCCTATTATGGGATACATTGGAGGCGCACATGATAGAAATCCAGCCCGTTACCCTACGCGAAGCGCAGTTTCTGATCGGGATGTCGGAAAAGGATATCAACCGGGCGATTGATCGTGGGGAAGTAGAGAAGATCAGCGAGCCGGAAGAGGACATGCCGGTTCACGGTGTGGGGAAGGGGCGTAAGCGGGTACGAAAGATCGGGCTCTCGGAGTTGTTGTTTCTGGCGCTTGAAAAGCAGATGCATGCGGATCTAACTCCGACGGGGCGTCGGAAGCTGTATCAGGCCTTCAAAAAAAATGAAGCGAAAGCCAGAACCGTAAGCTTTGGTCCTTTTAAAGCCAATATTACCGAAATTCAGCGTAATTTTCTATCCAAATACAAGAAACTCCTCGACGCCAAGAAAAATATATTGGAGGAGGATGGGACTGATCCTGTTATCAAGGGAACGGATATATCTGCTTATCGTGTTGCTGCCCTCGTACAGGGACAGACAATCAAGGAGATCAAAGCGGACTATCCGACCCTGACCGAGGAACAGATTGAATCTGCTATTGCGTACACGGAGGCTTATCCTAAACCTGGGCGTCCATATCCGGTCCGTAGTTTCCGGCGGGCGGCTGGTGCGTTGGCGGAGATGGGTATTTTTGATGCCGTAGAAAGTGGGGCTGAGTCCTGATCTCATGTTGCGTCCGCTTTATCTGATTGACACGAATGTTTTTCGCGAGATGGGAGATGCCGGTAATCCCTATGTCAAGGCGTGGCTCGACACGATCGACGACGATCAATACCGGATCAGCCCCATCGTTTATCAGGAAATGCGTGAGGGGCGAGAAAGAGAACGGGTCCGTCTCGAGAAAAAAGGACAGGATACGGCACGCGTGATTGCCCAACTTGCAGCGCTGGACAATTTCGAACGGGAATATGCAGACCGTCAGATACCGATCACAATGAAGATCTCTGGGGAAGTTGCCCGTATGCTGGGTGCAAAAGGAAAAAACGAGCGGGATGTCGTGCTGGCAGCTACCGCCCGAATTCACGGCATGATTATCGTGACTCGCAATGTGGCTGACTTTGCCGGTCGGGACGTGGATGTGCTTAATCCTTTTCAGCAGAATCCGCAGGTGCGGCGCGTCTAAGCTGGAGCATTGGCCAGCAAACAATTTTTCTGCTGCCGAAACCATGGGACCATGCGGCGGATGGCTTCTTCAATCTGGTCCGTTGCGACCGCAAAGCTGAAACGGATGAAGTATTTCCCGTCTACGGGGTCGAAATCAATGCCCGGTGCTGTCGTAACACCCGTATCCAGCAACAGGCGCTTGCAAAACGCCATGCTGTCATCCGTCAGGTGCCTGATATCGGCATAGATATAGAACGCTCCATCTGGTGGCGCGATATGGCGCAGCCCCATTTCGGGCAGGGTACGCAGCAGCAGGTCACGATTGCGCCGGTAGGTTTCCATATGCCCTTCAAGCTCATCGCGGCAATCGACGCGGAAATCTCACAGAAGGGTTGTACATCGGGTTAGATTATGAAAAAGTCTGTTTTGCACAAAAGAAATTTTCGTAAGCTATAAGAAAACCCGATGC
>NZ_NOXG01000072.1:0-2598 GCF_003207955.1 Novacetimonas pomaceti | reverse complement strand
ACCGGTGCGGTCGGCGCATTCTCGCGCAGCATTTCCCGCACGATCCCGCCCTGGCGGGCGGAGAAATACAGCCTGACGCCAAGGGCTGCAGCCAGATGCCGCCCGTAATCGGGTACATGCGGCCAGTCAAAAACGTCCCCGTCATCGTCCACACGATGGTGCCACCACTCGATGCGTTGCGGCGCCACGCCCTTTTCAAGCAGGTGCAGCGTACTGGCGAGGGAATCCTTGCCAAAGGAACAGGCGATGATGACGTGATCATAACCCGCCAGGTCAGGTATCTCTCCGGGCTCCGGCACGACAGTTCCCTGGCGGGATAACAGGCCTGCGGTCACCATGGACATTCTCCTTGTCTGAATGTCTTCTGGCGGTCCGAAGGGATATCGCGGGTCAAACGCGGCGCGTGCGCCGGCATCGCAGGCCTGCGGAGCGGGACAAGAGCCACCGTTTGAGGCGCGATGGCCCTTCGGGCATATTTTTCCTGTGTCTTCCTGCTCTTCCTATGCGTCCGCGTTCAGGTATTCGTGCAGATACCGGCGCAGCACCACGCAGGCTGCATGGGTGTCCCGCTCATCGTCATCCGCAAGGACACGATCCATCACTCTGGCGAGAACGGCGGCTGCCTCTCGCCCCGGGCTGAAAACAAGGGAAAACCCAAACTGTCCCTACAGCACGCCGGTCCCGGCATCGTGGACCATGGCCACGATCTCGCCATGGACGACTTCCTCGACCTCAAGGTCCACTTCCTGGCCGTCAGGTAAAATAGTGGTCCGGATCCCGTCAGAGTCCACACTGTCGGGGACGGCATTGAGGACGATCCGCGCAGCCGCCTCGGCGTCCTTCGCCGTGACCATGAAATCGCCAGCATCGGCTTCAAACAAGCGCTCAACCAGCGTGACACGAAAATCAGGCATTGCCGTCCTCCCTTAACAGGACAAATTCGCTCAGTGTCTTGGCTTCCCGCCATGGGCAGTGCCACACCATCACCTCCTTTCCGCAGATTTCGGTGACAGAGCCGCGCTCTCTCAGCCGGGCTAGCTCGGCCGACGTGACTCTGGGAACCGCCGTGAAAGCGGAAAATTCGACCACTGCCGCCTCCACGCTCTCATAGGGTCCCCGCCATCGGCGGGCCGCTGGCGGATAGATTTCAGGCGTCCGGATCAGAACCCCACCATCCGGGTGGAAGCCCAGTTCAACCACATACCTGCCGATCAGACGCTTTTCCGTCATGTATTCATGGGTCATCACGGTTCTCCTTCGCCGACGCAAGTGAACGCGTAACCTGACGTTCCGGATAAGCCCGGTTGGGGCGCATCGCAGAATTTCGCGGTCGACGTCCTGCCAGAGGCCGTTGCCGGCTCACCGCCCGACGTCACCACTGGGGGCGACGGGCCGTGAGCCAGAGCCGTACGGCGGCAACAGCCTCGCTCAGCTGAAGCCTACAAACTCAACATGCGTCCTGAGGAATTCTTCAGGTGTCTGCGATGGCGGAGCCAGACTTTCGGCCCTGCCGTGCGGCACCTCATCCCCCTGATCTGCCGCCAGGTCTGTGGGCGTGTCAGTCACTTCATCGAGCTCAATGCCCGTCGCGGCAGGATCATCGGTTCCCGGGCCACCAGTCCGCGCATCGGCATCCGCGTCGTCTTCCAACTCGGTCTCGTCGTCATGCGCCAGGTCCCCATCATCGTCATCCGCTTCGGATGGCGGGGCGAGCGCTTCCGCGAAGGTGGCGTTCAGCGCTGCGACATCGACCTGGAAACGCGCGGCAGGATGCACCCAGATCCCCTGCCCGACATGGTCCATCAGGGCGCGGCGCATTTCCTTGCCGGTATTGCGCGGCAGGATGCCTTCCGCCTTTATGGCCTTCGTGATGCCGGACTTGCTGAGCGTTTTCAGGAAGTTTTCATCCGCCATGGCAGGCAGATGGTCGTCCGCTTTCACGATATGGCCGACCAGGACACCCCAGTCGCCGCTATTCGTCGCGTTCTTCTCGCAGGACAGCACGGCTTTGAGCACGTCGACAGCAGCGCCACGCAGGACCGCCTCGTCCAGCGTCATCTCGCCATCCTGGAACAGTCCGGCGGCAGCCACGAGCCGGCGTGACGGACGGCGCTGCGGGTAGTGCGCGTTGGAATCCCCGTCCACCCGGACATTCTGCGCGTTGAGGGCCGCGATCATCAGCCCGACCAGGATCCATGGATCGGCAGAGCCCCGCATGCCGTCCAATGCGGCATGCAGCGCCTGGGTGCGGAAACTGCCGATCATGTCAAAACCGCGCCCCGAGATATCGGGCCGTTCCCGTGGCCCTTCGGGCAGGGCTTCAATGACGGCGGACGGCGTCACGCGACCCGCCGCCTCGCTGCCCGGCAGGACGCACCAGCCCTCGCGAACCTTCAGGCGATGATCGAGCCAGAAGAATTTCGTGGCGCCCTCGCGCTGCCAGTAGATCCGGACCATGCCGGGTTCGAAGACCGGCTCGCCGTTCTCGTCGCTCTGCAGGATCAGTGCGTCTTCAGGCGTGTTCTGACCCAGCCACTGGCGCTGCGCCTTCTCATAGGCGAAGCCGTCATCGGTATAACGGCCGTCCTTCCCGGCTTC
>NZ_NOXG01000071.1:0-2599 GCF_003207955.1 Novacetimonas pomaceti | reverse complement strand
ACCGGTGCGGTCGGCGCATTCTCGCGCAGCATTTCCCGCACGATCCCGCCCTGGCGGGCGGAGAAATACAGCCTGACGCCAAGGGCTGCAGCCAGATGCTGCCCGTAATCGGGCACATGCGGCCAGTCAAAAACGTCCCCGTCATCGTCCACAAGATGGTGCCACCACTCGATGCGCTGCGGCGCCACGCCCTTTTCGAGCAGGTGCAGGGTACTGGCGAGGGAATCCTTGCCAAAGGAACAGGCGACGATGACGTGATCATAACGCGCCAGATCAGGTATCTCTCCGGGCTCCGGCACGACAGTTCCCTGACGGGATGACAGGCTTGCGGTCACCATGGACATTCTCCTTGTCTGAATGTCTTCTGGCGGTCCGACGGGGTATCGCGGGTCAAACGCGGCGCGCGCGCCGGCATCGCAGACCCGCGGAGCGGGACAAGAGCCACCGTTTGAGGCGCGATGGCCCTTCGGGCATATTTTTTCCTGTGCCTTCCTGCTTTTCCTATGCGTCCGCGTTCAGGTATTCGTGCAGATACCGGCGCAGCACCATGCAGGCTGCATGGGTGTCCCGCTCACCGTCATCCGCAAGGACACGATCCATCACTCTGGCGAGAACGGCGGCTGCCTCTTGGCCCGGGCTGAAAACAAGGGAAAACCCAAACTGTCCCTGCAGCACGCCGGTCCCGGCATCGTGCACCATGGCCACGATCTCGCCATGGACGACTTCCTCGACCTCAAGGTCCACTTCCTGGCCGTCAGGCAGAATAGTGGTCCGGATCCCGTCAGAGTCCACACTGTCGGGGACGGCATTGAGGACGATCCGCGCAGCCGCCTCGGCATCCGTCGCCGTGACCCTGAAATCGCCGGCATCCGCTTCAAACAGGCGCTCAACCAGCGTGACACGAAAATCAGGCATTGCCGTCCTCCCTTACCAGGACAAATTCGCTCAGTGTCTTGGCTTCCCGCCATGGGCAGTGCCACACCATCACGTCCTTTCCGCAGATTTCGGCGACAGCGCCACGCTCTCTCAGCCGGGCCAGCTCGGCCGATGTGACTCTGGGAACCGCCGTGAAAGCGGAAAATTCGACTACTGCCGCCTCCACGCTCTCATAGGGTCCCCGCCATCGGCGGGCCGCAGGCGGATAGATTTCAGGCGTCCGGATCAGAACCCCACCATCCGGGTGGAAACCCAGTTCAACCACATACCTGCCGATCAGACGCTTTTCCGTCATGTATTCATCGGTCATCACGGTTCTCCTTCGCCGACGCAGGTGAACGCGTAACCTGACGTTCCGGATAAGCCCGGTGGGGGCGCATCGCAGAATTTCCCGGTCGACGTCCTGCCTGAGTCCGTTGCTGGCTCACCGCCCGACGTCACCACTGAGGGCGACGGGCCGTGAGCCAGAGCCGTACGGCGGCAACAGCCTCGCTCAGCTGAAGCCTACAAACTCAACATGCGTCCTGAGGAATTCTTCGGGTGTCTGCGATAGCGGAGCCAGACCTTCCGCCCTGCCGTGCGGCACGTCATCCTCTTGATCTGCCGCCAGGTCTGGGGGGGTACCAGCCACTTTATCGAGCTCAATGCCCGTCGCGGCAGGATCAGCGGTTCCCAGGCCACCAGTCCGCGCACCAGCATCCACATCGTCTTCCAGGTCGATATCGTCGTCATGCGCCAGGTCCCCATCATCGTCATCCGCTTCGGATGTCGGGGCGAGCGCTTCCGCGAAGGCGGCATTCAGCGTTGCGACATCGACCTGGAAACGCGCGGCAGGATGCACCCAGCTCCCCTGCCCGACATGGTCCATCAGGGCGCGGCGCATTTCCTTGCCGGTATTGCGCGGCAGGATGCCTTCCTCCTTTATGGCCTTCGTGATGCCGGACTTGCTGAGCGTTTTCAGGAAGTCTTCATCCGCCATGGCGGGCAGATGGTCGTCCGCTTTCACGATATGGCCGACCAGGACACCCCAGTCGCCGCTATTCGTCGCGTTCTTCTCGCAGGACAGAACGGCTTTGAGCACGTCGACAGCAGCGCCACGCAGGAGCGCCTCGTCCAGCGCCATCTCGCCATCCTGGAACAGTCCGGCGGCGGCCACGAGCCGGCGTGACGGACGGCGCTGCGGGTAGTGTGCGTTGGAATCCCCATCCACCCGGACATTCTGCGCATTGAGGGCCGCGATCATCAGCCCGACCAGGACCCATGGATCGGCAGAGCCCCGCATGCCGTCCAATGCGGCATGCAGCGCCTGGGTGCGGAAACTGCCGATCATGTCAAAACCGCGCCCCGAAATATCGGGCCGTTCCCTCGGCCCTTCTGGCAGGGCTTCAATGACGGCGGATGGCGTCACGCGACCTGCCGCCTCGCTGCCCGGCAGGACGCACCAACCCTCGCGAACCTTGAGGCGATGATCAAGCCAGAAGAATTTCGTGGCGCCCTCGCGCTGCCAGTAGATCCGGACCATGCCGGGTTCGAAAACCGGCTCGCCGTTCTCGTCGCTCTGCACGATCAGTGCGTCTTCAGGCGTGTTCTGACCCAGCCACTGGCGCTGCGCCTTCTCATAGGCGAAGCCGTCATCGGTATAACGACCGTCCTTCCCGGCTTC
>NZ_NOXG01000070.1:0-2605 GCF_003207955.1 Novacetimonas pomaceti | reverse complement strand
TGGCACGCTGGACGGCACGCTGGACCTGACCAAAGCCAGCAGCACCTATTCCGGCGGCATGTCCGGTTCTGGCGGTCTGACGGTTTCTGGCGGGACGGAAACGCTGACGGGTGCGAATACCTACACAGGAGCTACGACGATCAGTGGCGGCACGCTGGCCCTGAATGGCACGGGTAGTATTGCTGATTCCAGTACCGTGGATGTTGCTCAGAACGGCATGTTTGATATCAGCCAGACGAATTCTGGTGCATCGGTCAAGGATATAGGTGGAGCCGGTGGCATTGATCTTGGTAGCCAGACGCTGACGTTGACGGCGGCAGATCCTGACACCGTTTATTCCGGCGTGGCGTCCGGTTCTGGCGGTCTGACGGTTTCTGGCGGGACGGAGACGCTGTCGGGTGCGAATACCTACACGGGTGTGACGACGGTGGCGTCTGGTGCGAGCCTGACGGTTTCCAATGGTGGCCAGCTGGATGGTACGAACAGCATCCAGAACGACGGAACAGTCGTTCTGGACAATGGCCATGTAACTATTCCAAACAATACGGCAGCGAACAGGACTGGCGTCATTGCCAGTGGGTTTGACGCTGGTTCTGACGCAAGTATGACCTTGCAAAATGGTAGTACCCTTGATTCAGCAGGAGGTACTTTGACGGCCGGGCTTGGCGCCAATAGCCAGGGCAAGATTACGGTTGATGATTCCATTGCCAATGTTGGGATGATTGTTGCGGGTGAGAATGGCACCGGCACTGTTTCCATTACAAATGGCAGCGTTGTTTCAACCCAGGCCGTCGTATTGGGTAACCAGACCGTCGGTAAAGGCAGCCTTGATGTGACGGGAACCGGCACGCAGCTGAATGCGGGGACGGGTGGTCTGTATGTCAATGCGGATGGCACGGGCACGGTTTCCGTTGAAAACGGGGGTGTGATCAGCTCTGCGGGTCCTGTCTCGTTCGGGGACGGGTCAACTGTTGCGTCTGGCAGCACGGGCACCCTGACGGTTGGTCAGGGGGGCACGCTGGCAGTGGGTGGCACGAACGGCATTGTCGCGGATGAAGGCAGCAATGGTGGCAGCTACCAGTTCAACCTGGCTGGCGGCACGCTGAAGGATACGGGGTCCGACCTGACCTCTTCCGTGAATGCGACGCTGGTCAGCGGGACGGATTCCACCGTCGACACCAATGGTCTGAACACGACCCTTTCCGGCGTACTGTCCGGGAGTGGCAGTCTCACAAAATCGGACACAGGCACGCTGGTCCTGACTGGGGCTGACACCTACACGGGAGGGACGACGATCGGTGGCGGCACGCTGCAGCTTGGCAATGGCGGCACGACCGGGACGATTTCTGAGACGTCGTCGATTGTGGATAATGGCAACCTGAGTGTTGATCACAGCGACAGCGTGACGCTGGCGCAGGCGATCTCCGGCACGGGCAGCCTGACCCAGTCCGGAACCGGCACCACCATCCTGAGCGGTACCGACACCTATGGTGGCGCGACTTCCGTGAATGCCGGCACCTTGCAGGTTGATGGAGATGAGAGTGGTGCGACGGGAGCGACGACGGTTGCTTCTGGCGCGACGCTGAGCGGCACGGGCACGCTTGGTGGTGACGTGACGGTTGGGAATGGTGCGACCCTGTCTGCGGGTGATGGCGCCCATGGCGTGGGCACGCTGACGGTTGATGGAAACCTGACCCTGGATCAGGGCTCGACCCAGAACTTTGATACGGGTGAGGCCAATACGGCAGGTGGGAAATACAATGACCTTGTCGCTGTGGGGGGCAACCTGACGCTGGGCGGCACGCTGAATGTTGCGGCCGATACAGCTGGTCCGGACGCTGCCAGCGGTGGTCTGGATGCGGGTGTCTACCGTATCTACACCTATGGTGGAGGCCTTACGGATAATGGTGAAACACTTGGCACGGTTGATGCCGCGCAGGGTGTTGAACTTGGCCTGCAGACCTCGATCGCCCATCAGGTGAACCTGGTTGTGAATGATGGCAGCCTGACCTTCTGGGACGGCGGCAATACCGGCACCAACCATGGTTCGGACGGTTCGTCCGGTAATGATACGGTCGATGGTGGCAGCGGCACCTGGACTGCGATGAACGGTGCGGGTGATGACAACTGGACCAATGCGGATGGTAGCCGTAACGCACCATGGTATGCGGGTGGCTATGCCGTCTTCGAAGGCTCTGCCGGCACGGTGAGCGTCTCGGATAAGGATGCGAATGGCGATCCTGCGGATGTGACGGTCAGCGGGATGCAGTTTGCCAATAATGATGGCAAGACCTATGTCGTGACGGGTGATGACCTGTATGCGACCACGGGTTCGACGACGGTCCGTGTTGGTGACGGGACGGATGCAGGCGCTGCCATCACGGCGGATCTGGATACGGTCATCAATGACAGCAATGTCGCGGGTGGTACGTCTTTGGTGAAGACGGATGCCGGCACGCTTGTTGTGAGCAAAGATCAGACCTATCGCGGGGCCACGGATATCGAAGGCGGCACGCTGCAGCTTGGCAATGGTGGTACGGCGGGCAACATCGCGACTACCACGGCGATCCATGATGATGGTACGCTGGCTGTTGATCGTAGCGAT
>NZ_NOXG01000006.1:0-138141 GCF_003207955.1 Novacetimonas pomaceti | reverse complement strand
AGAAGATACGGCTGGGATCGGTCAAACGGGATGAAGCGGCTCATCGCGACACTCTACAGCCTTACCCCTTCACAGGGTACCCCAACCCGACAGGCTGCTAGGACGCGTGGACGGGCGCGGACGTCGGCTGCGGCACGCGTTCGCGCGCCGCGTCATGCGAGCGTCCACGCCGGCCCATGCCCTGACGCGCGCCCAATGACCCGCGTCCCTGCGCGACATGCTTCGCGCGGGGGCGCAATTCTGCTACATGGTGGGACGGGATTTCACGCGGCATCCTCGCCCGACGCGAGTCCTGATGCCCGCCCCCGTGTCCGCCCCTGCGCGCTTCCACCCGAACGCGTGCGAAAACCAGCCATGACGGAACTGCCTTGACCGATATTCCCGAACAGACGCCGCCCTCCGACATGCTGCCGGTGACCATCGAGGAGGAGATGCGCTCCTCCTATCTGGCCTATGCCATGTCCGTCATCGTCAGCCGCGCGCTGCCCGACGTGCGCGACGGACTGAAACCGGTGCATCGGCGCATCCTGTATTCCATGCGCGAAAGCGGCTTCACCCACGACAAGCCGTATCGCAAGTCGGCCCGCGCCGTCGGCGATGTCATGGGTAAGTACCATCCGCATGGCGACTCCTCCATCTACGACGCGATGGTGCGCATGGCGCAGTCGTGGTCGATGCGGGTCAAGCTGATCGACGGGCAGGGCAATTTCGGGTCGGTCGACGGCGATTCCCCCGCCGCCATGCGATATACCGAGGCACGGCTGGCGCGCGCGGCGTCATTCCTGCTGGATGACATCGACCGCGACACCGTCGATTTCCAGCCCAACTATGACGAAAGCGAGCAGGAACCCCAGATCCTGCCCGCCGCCTTCCCCAACCTGCTGATCAACGGCGCGTCGGGCATCGCGGTCGGCATGGCCACCAATATCCCGCCGCACAATCCGGGGGAGATCATCGACGCGACGCTGGCGATGATCGAACGCCCTGACATGACGCTGGATGATCTGCTGCAGTACGTGCCCGGCCCGGACTTCCCCACCGGCGGGACGATCCTGGGCCGCGCGGGCATCCGCAGCGCGTTCGAGACGGGACGCGGTTCGGTCATCATCCGCGCCAAGGCCGAAATCGAGGACATCCGCCGCGACCGCAAGGCCATCATCATCACCGAAATCCCCTATCAGGTGAACAAGGCCACCCTGCAGGAACGCATTGCCGACCTGGTCCGGTCCAAGCAGGTGGAAGGCATTGCCGACATCCGCGACGAAAGCGACCGGTCGGGCATGCGCATCGTCATCGAGATCAAGCGCGACGCAACGCCCGAGGTCGTGCTGAACCAGCTCTACCGCTTCACGCAGCTCCAGACCTCCTTCGGGGTCAACATGCTTGCCCTTGACGGGGGACAGCCGCGCCTGATGGGGCTGAAGGATGTCCTTTCGGCCTTCATCCGCTTCCGCGAGGAGGTGATCCTGCGCCGCGCGCGCTTTGACCTGAACAAGGCGCGCGACCGCGGGCACCTGCAGGTCGGGCTGGTCATCGCGGTGGCGAACATCGACGCGGTCATCGCCCTGATCCGCGCCGCCCCGGACGCCGCCACGGCCCGCGCCGCCCTGATGGAACGCGCATGGGACGCGGGCGACATCTCCCCCCTGCTCGCGCTGATCCATGACGAAGGCAACGTTGTGGTTGACGGGCGCGTCCACCTGACGGAAGCGCAGGCGCGCGGCATCCTGGAACTGCGGCTGCAGCGCCTGACCGGGCTGGAGCGCGACAAGATCCAGCAGGAACTTTCCGAAGTCGCGACCCGCATCAACGAACTGCTGGAAATCATCGCCAGCCGTCCCCGCCGGCTGGAGGTCATGCGCAACGAACTGGTGACGGTGCGCGCGGAAATCGCAACGCCCCGCGCCACCGACATCGCCGATTACGCGGGCGATCAGACGGATGAAAGCCTGATTGAACCAGGCCAGATGGTCGTGACCATCACGCGCGAAGGGTTCATCAAGCGCACGCCGCTTGACATCTTCCGCGCGCAGAACCGTGGCGGGCGTGGCCGCACGGCCGCCGGCCGGCGCGGCGACGACATCATCATCCGCTCCTTCAACGCGCATACGCACCAGTGGGTGCTGTTCTTCTCCTCCGGCGGCAAGGCATACCGGGAGAAGGTATGGCGCCTGCCCGAAGCCAGCCCGACGGCCAAGGGGCGCGCGCTGGTCAACCTGCTGCCCGATCTGGGCGAGGATTCGATCACGGCGGTGCTGCCGCTGCCGCAGGACGAGGACCTGTGGGAGAACCTCCACCTCGTCTTCGCCACGGCGTCGGGGAACGTGCGCCGCAACCGGCTGAGCGATTTCAGCAACATCCGCTCCTCCGGCCTCATCGCGATGAAACTGGATGACGGGGACCGCCTGATCGGCGTCGCCACCTGTCGCGAGGGGCAGGATGTCTTCCTTGGCACCCGCAACGCGCGCTGCATCCGTTTCCAGATCACGGATGAAACCCTGCGCGTATTCGCCGGACGGGGCAGTTCGGGCGTACGCGGCATCCGCCTTGCCGAAGGGGACGAGGTCAACAGCCTGTGCGTGCTGGGCCATGTCGATGCCACGGTGGAGGAACGCGCGGCCTATCTGCGGATCGCCAATGCCCGCCGCCGCGCCGAAAATGCGGCCCAGAACGGGGATGAGGCCGAAACCGTCCCCGAAAACGCCACCACGGACGAGGAAGAGACGTCCACCGACCTGGCCCTGCCGCCCGAACGGGTGGCGGAACTGGAGGCGGCGGAGGAAATCCTGCTGATCGTCAGCAACGCCGGCTTCGGACGGCGGTCCTCGGCCTATGACTACCGCGTCAGCGGGCGCGGCGGACAGGGCATCAACAACATGTCCTTCCCCACCGCGCGGCGGGGCAACGCCGTTGTCGCCACGCTGCCGGTGCTGGCGGGCACGGATGTCATGCTGGTTACCGACGCGGGCCGCCTGATCCGCCTGCCGGTGGACCAGATCCGCATCATGTCCCGACAGGCCAGCGGCGTCACCCTGTTCCGGCTGAACGATACGGAAGAAGTCACCAGCGTTTTCCCCGTCATGGATGACGGATCGGACGACGATGACGCGGCGGACGCGAACGACGCGCATGGCGACGGGCAGGACGGCGCGGCGCCACCCGCCGGGACGGACGCCGATGCCGATGACTGAACCCACGGCGCGCACCGGCTTTTACCCCGGCACGTTCGATCCCGTGACCAGCGGGCATCTCGACATCATCGCGCGTGCCGCGCGCCTGGTGGACCGCCTGGTGATCGGGGTGGCGAAGGACACGAACAAGCAGCCCCTGCTGTCGCTGGAAGAGCGGATCGCGTGCATCCGCGCCGATATCCGCGACATCCACGCCGCCCATCCCATCGTGATCGAGGTGGTGGGATTCGAGGGGCTTCTGGTAAATGCCGCGCGCGCGCATGGGGCACATGCAATATTTCGGGGCCTGCGGGCGGTTGCGGATTTCGATTACGAGAACCAGATGTCTGCAATGAACATGCACCTGGCCCCGGACATCGAAACCATTTTCCTGATGGCGCGACAGGGGAACCAGTATATCTCCTCCCGCGTGGTCAAGGAGATCGCGCGGCTGGATGGCGATATCGCGGATTTCGTGTCGCCCTCCACCCGCCAGCACGTTCTGGCGCGCCTGAAGGACCGCTGATCCGGTCCCGACGCGGGCAGGCCCCCGGCCGTGGGGGCTGCCCGCCGCCAGTTTTCACCCCATCATTTCCAATCACAAGCAACAGGGAACGGACAGCCATGTCAGATACCAGCAAGGCCGACCTCATCAACATGGACCTCAAGACCGGACGGGTGGTCATCCGCCTGCGTCCCGATCTTGCCCCTCTGGCGGCGGAACGCATCCGCACGCTGGCCGCCGAAGGGTTCTATGACAACACGCCGTTCCACCGCGTCATCCATGGCTTCATGGCGCAGGGTGGCGACCCGACCGGCACCGGCACGTCGGGCAGCAAGCTGCCGGACCTGAAGGCGGAGTTCACCAAGGCCGCCAAGTTCGAACGCGGCACCGTCGGCATGGCGCGCACCATGAACCCCGACAGCGCCAACAGCCAGTTCTTCATCATGTTCGAACCCTCCCCCCATCTGGACGGCCAGTACACGATCGTCGGACAGGTGATCGAGGGCATGGACCATATCGACCAGATCAAGCGTGGCGCGGGCCACAGCGGCATGGTCCAGGACCCTGACCGCATCATCAAGATGCGTCCCGCCGACGCCGAAGCCTGATGCCACGACGGGGGTCCGACGTGGCCCCCGTCCCCTGTGGCCGGATGGGAATGGGAACGACCCATTCCACTCCCCATTCCCATGTCCGGTCACGCAATCCGGCACGCATTTCATGGGCATGACCATGAAATTAAGGCGATCCAGCCGACAACTTTGCTTAATATCAGCGCGTTAGTTCAGGGATATATTTTCGCCCCCGCCTTGACAGCGCGGGTCAGGCCGCCTATCACCCCGGCTTGAGCAGTTCTGGGCGCACAACGCGTCAGGTTTGTCCTGAACGTGGCCTGTGGCAGGCCAGATTACCTGAATCAATGAGCCGGTAGCTCAGTCGGTAGAGCATTCGACTTTTAATCGAATGGTCGTGGGTTCGAATCCCACCCGGCTCACCATCTTTTCCCGAAAATCAGCGAAAGTGGCAGGGTTGCCCCACGGTGGGGGCAATGTCCATCTGCACGACCATCAGGTCCACCGCGCCGTCGCCCACATTTCCACCCAGATGCCCCTTGCGCCCACGCATCGGCCCGGTGGACAGCGGGCGCGTATTCTGGTCTTCGCCCAGCAGCACGTCGCCCGGCCCCATTTCAACGCGCGCGCCATCCATGGCCTGAACGAACCAGCGTCCGCGCAATGGCACGATCCACTGCACCTTCGGGTCCTCGTGCCAGGCCCCGTCCCAATGAGGCGGCTGCACCGTCATCAGCACGGTCGCGCGTCCGTCGGGCTGCCGGTCCTGCCATTGCGGCCCCGCCGGGGGCGACATGCTTTTCAGCACGAACTGCGTCAGCGGACAGGTCGCAAGATGGCTGACGCCCCGGTCATCGGTCCACATGTGATGATAGGTCAGGCGCGGCGCCTGCTCCGTCGCGGCCCACGATGGTCCCACCGGCAGCACGGATGCCATGAGCATCATGCAGCCAGAGGCAATCATGCCCCGCAGGCTCCTACGTTTCGTGCCATGTCGAAGGATCATCGGATGATGCCCCACCCCGTCAATGTCGCGCATTCGCCGTTCCCATCCCCCTGTCATGTCATTATCATGAACCCTCCCGTTTCCGCATGGCACAGGGCGGTGAGGATGTCGGAAGGCCATGCGCGGAGGAACATGCAGCGCACGCCTGATTATAGACCATTATAATTAAAATACCGAAACGAGACTTTAATTATAATTTTATGTCTTGTGTACGCGAATATTATGTCATATATGATCAAGCACTGACATGTCGCCTCTGACGCGACACCAATCCGGCCGAAATACAGCGTCCTGACCCGCATTACCTCCGGACGCGACAGAAAATGTATCATCGTGATTGCAGCGGCAATCCGCGGCCACATTACATTCTGTGGGAACTGATGAACCTCAATCCTGTCCTGACTGCCGTAACGGATCGCATAATCGCACGTTCCGCGCGTTCACGCGGTCATTATCTTGACCTGATCGCCCGTGAAAAGGATGCCGGGATATCGCGGCCACAGCTGGCCTGCGGCAACCTTGCGCATGCCTTTGCCGCGGCAGGAGAGGACAAGGCCGCCATCCGTGCGCGGCGCGCGATGAACATCGGGATCGTCACGTCCTATAACGACATGCTTTCGGCGCATCAGCCCTATGGTCGATACCCCGAGCAGATCAAGCTCTTCGCGCGTGAGGTCGGGGCCACGGCGCAGGTCGCGGGCGCGACGCCCGCAATGTGCGATGGGGTGACGCAGGGCCAGCCGGGCATGGAACTGTCGCTGTTCAGCCGCGACGTGATCGCGATGTCCACGGCGGTCGCACTCAGCCACGGGATGTACGAAGGCGTCGCGATGCTGGGCATCTGCGACAAGATCGTGCCGGGCCTGCTGATGGGGGCGCTCAGGTTCGGGCACCTGCCGGCCATCCTGATCCCGTCGGGCCCGATGCCATCGGGCATTTCCAACAGCGAAAAGCAGCGCGTCCGCCAGCTTTACGCCGAAGGCAAGGTGGACCGTGAGCGCCTGATGGATTCAGAGGCCGCGTCCTATCACGCGCCGGGCACCTGCACTTTCTACGGCACGGCCAACACCAACCAGATGCTGATGGAGGTCATGGGCCTGCACCTGCCCGGCTCCTCCTTCGTGCCGCCCAACACGAAACTGCGGCAGGAACTGACGCGCGCGGCCATCCACCGGCTGGCGCAGATCGGGCCGAACGGCAATGACTATCGCCCGCTGGGCCATTGCATCGATGAACGCGCCATCGTCAACGCCGCCGTCGGGCTGCTGGCGACCGGCGGCTCGACGAACCTTGCCATCCATATTCCCGCGATGGCGCGCGCCGCGGGCATCATCATCGACTGGGAAGACCTCGACCGCCTTTCCGCCGTCGTCCCGCAGCTGACGCGCGTCTATCCCAACGGATCGACGGACGTGAACGGCTTCCACCAGGTGGGCGGAATGCCCAGCCTGATCGGTTCCCTGCTGGATGCGGGGCTGCTGCATCCGGATATCCTGACCGTCTGCGAAGGCGGCTTTGCCCGGTATCGCGACATGCCGCACATGCGCGATGACCAGCTGGTGTGGGAAGACGCCGGACCGTCGCGTGACGACACGGTGCTGCGCACGCCCGCCGCCCCCTTCCGCAAGGATGGCGGCATGCGCCTGATGCAGGGGAACCTTGGGCGCGGCATCTACAAGACCAGCGCGGTCGCCCCCGAACGCTGGACGATCGAGGCCCCGGCCCGGATATTCGAGGACCAGCAGGCCGTCATCGACGCGTTCAAGGCGGGGGAACTGGATCGCGACGTGATCGTGGTCGTGCGTTTCCAGGGGCCGGCGGCGAACGGCATGCCCGAACTGCATCGCCTGACCCCGACGCTGAGCGTACTGCAGGATCGCGGACACAAGGTCGCGCTTATGACCGATGGCCGCATGTCCGGCGCCAGCGGCAAGGTGCCCGCCGCCATCCATATCGGGCCGGAAGCCCATGCGGGCGGTCCACTGTCGCGCCTGCGCGATGGCGATATCGTGCGCGTCTGCGCGCAGACGGGGCGCATCGACGTCCTGATCGACGACGCGGAGTGGGAAAAGCGCACCCCGGCCACCGGACCAAAGCCCGGCTTTGGCACCGGGCGGGAACTGTTCGCGCTGATGCGTGACGGGGTGGACAGTCCCGAACGCGGGGCGTCGGCCATCCTTGCCGCGATGGACCATATGGCCGAAGCCGAAGGGCTGTCGTAAAATCCGGCACGCCCCTTACCCGTTGTTCCCACGGACCTGAACCAAGGAAACCCCATCGTGGCCACTATCGAAGACATCATGACGCTTTCGCCGGTCATTCCGGTGCTTGTCATCCATGACCCCGCGCATGCACGCCCTGTGGCGGAGGCCCTGGTCGCAGGCGGCCTGCGCACGCTGGAGGTCACGCTGCGCACGGAACGCGCGCTTGACGTCATTGCCGAAATGGCAAAGGTCGAAGGCGCCGTCGTCGGCGCGGGCACCGTGCTGAACCGGTCCGACCTTGATGCAAGCGTCCGGGCGGGCGCGCGCTTCATCGTCAGCCCCGGCCTGACCACGCCCCTCGCCCACGCCGCGCGCGACGCGGATGTGCCGCTGCTGCCGGGCATCGCCAATGCGGGCGACATCATGCGGGGCCTCGACCTTGGCCTGACGCGCTTCAAATTCTTCCCGGCCGAGGCCTCGGGCGGCATCGCGGCGCTCAAGGCGCTGTCGGCCCCGTTCGGACAGGTGCGTTTCTGCCCCACGGGCGGCATCCGGCAGGACACGGCCGCCAGCTGGCTGGCGCTGCCATCGGTCCTGTGCGTGGGGGGATCGTGGCTGGTGCCATCAGGCACGCCCGACCTGCCCGAAATCACCGCGCGCGCAAAGGCGGCAACCGCGCTGGCGGCCTGAGGCGGCGGTGAGGACGAAAGACTGGTTTCAAACAACCAGTTGATAAAAAAGAAAATTTTTTGGGTGTCGCCTTTTTTTAAAAAGGTGACGTCTTTCGAAGCTTTTTGCAAAAAGCTTCACCAAAAACTTTTTATAATTCAATGGATTATTATTGAGGGGGCTATCTTTTCAGATAGTCCCTGCCATTCCCTTACGCGGTGACGCGGAATGTCAGGTTATAGCGTATCTCCCCGCTCAGCGGATGATGCGCCTGCGGCAGGGGCGCGACGCCGTGCCATGCCAGACGCGACAAACCGCCCCATACCACGACGTCGCCGTTATTCAGGACAAGGCGGCGCACGCCATCCGAACGGACCGGCGTTCCCCACAGAAACACCGCCGATACCCCTAGCGAGACCGAAACGATGGGGACGTCGCGCCGCTCGTCACGATCCTGGTGCAGGCCCATCCGGTCCCCGGGGCGATAGCGGTTGATCAGGCACGAATCCGGACAGAACCCGTCATATCCCGCCCGGCTGGCACAATCACGCGCCAGTTCGCGCAATATGCCGGGCATTGGGGGCCAGTCCTTTCCCGTCAGGGGGTCGTGCGCCTCGTACCGGTATCCCGCCGCGTCGCTGATCCATGCGCGCGCGCCACAGCCGCTCATCCCCACCGACATGCGTCCTCCGCCCGGCGTCGTCATCTGCCGCAGCGGAGCCTGCCGGATGATGTCCCTGATGGCATCCAGCAACGCAGGGGCCTGTGCACGTGCCACACCACGCATCAGGCATGCGCCGGGGGCAAGGACCTGCGGCCGCTGGTCCACCGGCCCCGGCGGTTCGCCCGTATCAAACAGCACGCCCTGTGTCATAGATGCCATCGTCATGGGTGCCATCCCATAAAAAAGGCCATCACGAAGGATGGCCTTTTCACACACGCTGCGGAAGCGGGAACGTCAGAAGCTGTTGTCGTCGCCCGCGTCAAAGCCACCACCATCGTCAAAGCCACCGGCATCACCGCCGCCGCCGCCGCCGCCGCCGGCATCAAAACCCGGATCGGCCGCGACGCCACTGCCGCCAAACGGATCGGCGGAGGCGGAATCGCCATAATTGTTGTTGATGATGGTCTCGCCACCCCCCCCGCCCATCGGCGGAGCCATGCCACCTGCGTCGTGATGGCCGCTGAACAGGTCGGTCAGCGCATTGCCCACCATCATGCCGCCGGCAACGCCCGCCGCCGTCGTCAGGGCGGAGCCGAGGAAGCCCGACCCGCGCTGCGGAAACATGCCCGGCTGCATTCCCGGCGGATAGACGGGCTGCGGCGGGGCGGATGGCGCGGCACCACCCCATCCCGGCGGCGGCGCGGCGGGACGGGCCTGCTGCGCCCCGCCACCGAACATGCCGCTGAAGAAACCGCCGGGCCGCGCGGCCTGCTGTGGCTGGGGCTGTGCCTGCTGGGCGGCGGCCAGCTGCTGCTGCGCCTGCTGCAGCTGCCACTGCAACTGGCGGATGCGGTTCTGTGCCTCCGCCAGGGCGGCTTCCTGCACCACGGCCATCTGCGTGATGCGATAACGCGCCTCGGGGTATTTCTGGAACATTTCCCCGATATACTGGTCGGCCTGCGGGTCGATCGGCGGCAGCGAGGATGTCGTCTGCGGCACGCTGCCCGTGGTCGCGCCGCCAACGCGGGCGAAGAACTGTGCGATCAGATCGCGTTCCTGAGTATTCATCGTAATTCCATCCTGCTCCACACACGGATACTGAACCAGCCACACATCATGTGGCGCGCGACGCGGCAATGCGCAAGACCACGCGCCATGCAGGCAACAGACAGCCACACGGCACGCCCCGCCTTCCGGTCGGGACAACATGACGGTATGCTGTTCGCAGCAATTGCGCCAGATGGCGCACACCTGTCCCCGTTCAACGGAGCATCCTGTTCATGGACCCGGCCCCCGTGCCCCGATCATCCCGTACGCGTCCCCTGTCGTTTCAGGGACTCATCCTGAAACTGCACCAGTTCTGGTCCGAACAGGGCTGCGCCATCCTCCAGCCCTATGATACCGAGGTGGGCGCGGGCACGCTGTCGCCGCACACCACGCTGCGCGCGCTGGGTCCGCGCCCGTGGAAGGCGGCGTACGTTCAGCCCTGCCGGCGCCCGTCGGACGGGCGTTACGGGGAAAATCCCAACCGGCTGCAGCATTATTACCAGTATCAGGTCCTGCTGAAGCCCACGCCCGAAGACAGCCAGAAGCTCCTGCTCGACAGCTATCGCGCCATCGGGATCGATCCGATGGAACACGATATCCGCTTTGTCGAGGATGACTGGGAAAATCCCACGATCGGGGCATGGGGACTGGGCTGGGAGGTCTGGTGCGACGGGATGGAAGTGACGCAGTTCACCTATTTCCAGCAGGTCGGCGGCATCCCCACCGTCATGCCGTCCACCGAACTGACCTACGGGCTGGAACGCCTGGCGATGTACGTGCAGGGGATCGAGAACGTCTATGACCTCGATTTCAACGGGCAGGGCCTGACGTATGGCGACGTGTTCCTGCGCGCGGAACGCGATTATTCACGCCACAACTTCGAACTGGCCGACGTGGAGATGCTGCACCGGCATTTCATCGACGCCGAACGCGAATCCGCCGCCCTTGCCGATCGCGGCCTGGCGCAGCCCGCCTATGACCAGTGCCTGAAGGCCAGTCATCTGTTCAACCTTCTGGATGCGCGGGGCGTCATCAGCGTCAGCGAACGCGCCTCCTATATCGGCCGCGTGCGCGCGCTTGCGAAACGATGCTGCGAAGCATGGCTGGCGGGCGAGGAATAACAGGATCATGCCCGAACTTCTGCTTGAACTCTTTTCCGAGGAAATCCCCGCCCGCATGCAGGCGCGCGCGGCCGGGGACCTGCAACGCCTCCTGACGGAGGCGCTCTCCACGCTCAACCCGCGTAACGCCCGCACCTTCGCCGGGCCGCGCCGCATCGCCATTTCGCTGGAGATCGACGCGACCGTGCCCGGCAGCACCGTCAATGAACGCGGCCCGCGCGAAAGCGCGCCGGAAAAGGCGCTGGCGGGCTTCATGCGCAAGCATGGGGTCGAACGCGACGCGCTGGTGCTGGAAAACGGGTTCTGGGTCCTGCGCCGCGAGGTTCCCGCCGTGCAGGCCGCGACCCACATCATCGCCACCGTGCCCGCGCTGCTGCGCCGTTTCCCGTGGCCAAAATCAATGCGCTGGGGCGTGGGCAGCAGCTTTACATGGGTGCGTCCGCTGCGCCGGATTGCCTGCCTGCTGGATGGGCAGGTCGTTCCCTTCACCCTGGCCGAGGGCGAGGACAACGGTCACGGGCTGGTGGCGTCCAACCTGACCGAGGGGCATCGCTTCACCGCGCCCGGCGCGTTCGCCGTCACCGGCACGCAGGACTGGCTGTCGGGACTGCGCGCCCGCCAGGTCGAACCCTGCGCCGAAACGCGCGCCCGGCTGATCGCCGAAGGGGTCGCCAGCCTTGCCGCCGAGGAAGGGCTGAGCGTCGTCTCGGACCCCGGCCTGATTGACGAGGTGGCGGGCCTGACGGAATGGCCGGTTCCCTTCCTTGGCCAGATCGACGATGAATTCATGACCCTGCCGCCAGAGGTGATGCAGGTGTCGATGCGCGTCAACCAGCGCTATTTCGCGCTGCGCAACGCCGATGGGTCGGCGGCCCCGCGCTTTGCCTTCGTCGCGAACATGGAGCCCTCCGACGGTGGCGCGCTGACGATTGCGGGCAACGAACGCGTGCTGCGCGCCCGCTTTGCCGATGCCCGGCATTTCTGGGACCTCGACCGCACCCATACGCTTGAAAGCCGCGTGGCGCAGCTTGATCGCATCGTCTTTCACGCAGCCCTCGGCAGCCAGGGGGAACGGGTGCGGCGCATCGTGCGCCTTGCCGGGCTGATCGCCCCCATGGTCGGCGCGGATGTGAAACAGGCCGAACGCGCCGCCCTGCTGTGCAAGGCCGACCTGACGACCGGCATGGTGGGCGAATTCCCCGAACTGCAGGGCACGATGGGGGCCTATTACGCGCGCCATGACGGCGAAGACAACGCGGTGGCGGACGCCATTGGCGAACATTACATGCCGCGCGGACAGCATGACGGCGTGCCGCACGCGCCCGTTTCCATCGCCGTGGCGCTGGCGGACAAGATCGACAGCCTTGTCGCGTTCTTCGCGGCGGGGGAAAAGCCGGGTGGCTCGGGCGATCCCTATGCCCTGCGACGCGCGGCGCTGGGACTGATCCGCATCATCCGCGAAAACCACCTGCGCCTCGACCTTGCGGAAATCTTCGTCATGGCCGCCCACGGCCTGCCGGAAAAACTGCGCCTCGCCCCGGACCTCGACCTGCTGCCGCAGTTCGTGGCCGAACGCCTGCGGGTGCAGCTCCGCAACGAGGGCGCGCGCCACGACATCCTTGCCGCCGTGTCGGTGGGCAATACCGATACCGACATCACCCGCCTGCTGGCCCGCAGCGACGCGCTGGCGGAAATGCTGGCGACGGAGGACGGGCGCAACCTGCTGGCGGCGACACGGCGCGCGGCCAACATCCTGCGTATCGAGGACCGCAAGGACGGCCCGCATGAAGGCGCGCCCGACCCCGCCCTGTATGCGCAGGACGAGGAACGCGCCCTTGCCGATGCGCTGGCCCACACGATCCCGGCCGTGGAAAACGCCATCAGCGAGGAACGCTTTGCCGACGCCATGCGCGATGTCGCCCACCTGCGCCCCGTGCTGGACCGGTTTTTCGAGGATGTCACGGTCAATGCCGAAGACGCGGCCGTGCGTCGCAACCGCCTGCGCCTGCTGTCGGAACTGCGCCGCATGACCGTGCTGATCGCGGATTTCAGCCAGATCGAAGGCTGATCCCATGCCCCCGCAGTCATGAGTGCGGGGGCAGCGGCTTTCTCAGGGGCCCTGCCCCTGAAACCCTGCCAAAGGTCGCGGACCTTTGGAAACCATGACTTAAGTATCACGGTGCAGGGAGCACGCTCCCTGCCGGGTCCGGGCAGAGCCCGGGTCGTCCCCGCTTCGACTGCCTCGCACGTCCAAAAACTGACAGCCCCTCAGGCCAGGTAGACAAGCCGCGCCGCCTGCCCGCGCCGCGCGACCACGACCGCATTCTGCCGATATCGTCGCGCAAGGCGCAATGCCGGGGCAAGGGCCATCTCCACCGCATAGAGCGGTTCGGACCACCGGCCCAGCCGCCCTTCGCCCCGATGATGGGGCACATGACGCAGCTCGGTGGCCAGACGCGCCATCATGCGCGCGTTCCACCCGTCCATGCGCCGCCGCCCACCCGGATTGCATGCGCTGAGCATCACGACCGTGCCCCGCCGTGGCAGGCCGGCATCGGCGGGACGCTGTCCCACGCGCACGACCGGCAGCGTGGCGGCGTGGTAGGTACTGAGGCGATAGGACCTTCGGGTAGCGGCGGAAGGCGGCAGGATGCCGCTCATGACTCCCGGTCCGTCGTTTCCCCAAAGGTGGAATTGCGATGCACCCATGCCGACAGCAGCAGGCCGAACCCGAACATGACCATCAGCATGGCCGACCCGCCATATGAAATCAGCGGCAGCGGCACCCCGCCCACCGGGATCGCCCCCATCACCATCGACAGGTTGACCGCGCAGTAGAGGAAGAAGTTCATCGAGATGCCCAGCCCCAGCAGGCGCCCGAACTGGTTGCGGCTGCGCATGGCGATCAGCATGCCGCCAAGGATCATCACCAGCAGCAGCCCGATGACAGAGGCCGCGCCGACATAGCCCCATTCCTCGGCGATCATGGTAAAGATGAAATCCGTCTGCTTTTCAGGCAGGAAGTTGAGCTGCCCCTGCGTGCCATGCAGGTATCCCTGCCCCCACATCCCGCCCGAACCCAGCGCGATCTTGGACTGGATGATGTTGTACCCCGCGCCCAGCGGATCATTTTCGGGATGAAGGAAGGTGATGACCCGCGCCTTCTGGTAATCATGCAGGTGGCTGTAGGCGATTTTGGTCAGGAACGGCAGCGGCGCGATCAGCAGCGCGATCTGCCACAGCCGCATCCCCGCCGCAAAGAACAGGCTGGCCCCCACCGTCGCGATGATGACCGCCGTGCCAAGGTTCGGTTCCTTGAGCACCAGCCCCACGGGCACAAGCACCATCAGCGCGGGCGGGACCAGGTACAGCGGATTGCCCATGTTGCGATAGCTGACCTTGTGAAACCAGCTTGCCAGGACAAGGACCAGCGCGATCTTGGCCAGTTCGGAAGGCTGGACCTGCAGGCCGCCGATCATCAGCCATCGCTCCGCCCCCTTTCCGACGTGCCCCATGCGCAGCACCGCCACAAGCAGCACCAGCGACACGCCATAAAGGGGCCATGCAAGGCGCACCAGCACGGCCGGGCTCATCATCGCCACGCCCAGCATCATGACCAGCCCGAAGCAGAAACGGATGGTCTGCGGTTCGGCGAACGGGCGCGACGTGCCCCCGCCCGCCGAATACAGCGCCCCATATCCCACCGCCGCCAGCAGGCAGATCAGCACGACATAGATCCAGTTGATCTGCCACAGCTTTGCAAGGATCTGGAAATTGGGTTCGGCGCGCAGCAGGCGTTTCTGGAAATTCATCTCGGTCCTCCGGCGGCAGGGACAACATGGCGCAAACGTATGCGATCCCCACGCCCGGCGCCAGTAAAGGACAGGCAGGAATGGGCAGCCAGTAAGGGACGGCATGCAAGGGGTGCCGGCAGCGTGGCTGGCTATCCCTGGTCCACGTCCGCCTGCGCCACTTCCTGACCCGGCGATTCCTTGTGGTTGACCGGATCGCGCATCAGCGTGTCGGTCATGATGTCACGCGCCAGCGGGGCCGCGACCTCCGCCCCCGCATTGCCATGTTCCACCACCACCGCCGCCGCATAACGCGGCGCGTCATACGGGGCAAAGCAGATGAACAGGGCATGCGGACGATATTCCCATGGCAGGTTGGCCGAATTGAAATGCCCGCTTTCACGCATCGCGCGCGACACGCGACGCACCTGCGCCGATCCGGTCTTGCCCGCCATCTGCACACCGGGGATGGTAAGGCGCGCCTTGGGGGCGGTGCCGCTTTCCTCGTTCACGACGGCATACATCCCCTCGCGGATCGCGCTGAAGAAATGATCGGGCATGTTTTCCATCGGCCCGGCATGGTCCAGCGCCGCCATGTCACCGATCCTGCCGCTGACGGCACGCACCAGATGGGGCTGCACGTTCCGGCCCGTGGCAATGCGCGAGGCATAGGTCGCAAGCTGCAGCGGGGTGACCTGCATGAAGCCCTGTCCGATGCCGCTGACGATGGTGTCGCCCCCATTCCAGTGATGGCCGTGCGCCCGCCGCCATTGTGGCGTGGGGATCAGCCCCTGGCGCACATGCGGCAGTTCGATGTCCAGCGGCGCGCCAAGCCCGAACTGGTGGGAGGTCATGGCAATGGGGTCCATGCCGGTGCGGCGCGCGACCTCATAGAAAAACACGTCGCAGGAGAATTTCAGCCCCTGCCGCAGGGTCAGCGACCCATGGCCGTACCGCGACCAGCAGTGAAAGCGCGTTCCCCCCACGTCGATATAGCCGGGACAGTTGATGCGATCGCCCGGCGAAAGCGTGCCAGCCCGCAGCGCCGCCATCGCGACCGCCGGCTTGAAGGTGGAACCGGGCGGGTACAGGCCCGAAACCGCCTTGTTGATCAGGGGGGTCTGGCTGTTGTTGGTCCATTCGATCCACTGCGCCTGGCTGACGCCACTGTCGAACAGCGAAGGGTCGAATGAGGGATTGCTGACCATCGCCAGCACTTCCCCGTTGCGGCAGTCCATGACCACCGCGCTGGCCGACTGATCCGCCATCCGGCCCAGCACCTGCTGCTGCAGGCCGCTGTCGATGGTCAGCGCGATTTCGTTGCCCGGATGCCCTTCGTCACGGTCAAGTTCCGCCATGATGCGGCCAACCGCGTTGACCTCCATCTCCACCGAGCCGACCTGCCCGCGCAGGCCTTCGTCCTGCGTCTGCTCGATGCCGGAACGTCCGACGCGCATCCCCGGCAGGGCAAGCTCCGCGTTTTTGACGACATCCTTTTCCGATGGCGGGGCCACGTACCCCACGACATGCGCCAGAAGCGGGCCGAAGGGATAGACGCGCGTCGTGCCCACATCGATCAGCACGCCGGGCAGCGAAGGCATGTTGAGTTCCAGCCGCGCCATGTCGTCCCATGACAGGAAATCACGCAGCATGATGGGAATGAAACGCCGCTTGTGCCGCAGTTCGCGTTCGACGCGCGCCGTATCGCGCGGTTCCATCGGGACAAGCTGGGAAAAACGTTCCAGCGTGCCCGGCAGGTCGTTCGTCTCCTCCGCCAGCAGGAGCGCGCGCCAGTTCACCTTGTTCGCCGCCACCGCGATCCCGAAACGGTCGGTGATGCGGCCACGCGGCGGCGCGAAAAAGCGTTTGCTTAACCGATTGTTTTCCGCCAGCCGCGCATAATGGCCACCATCACGGACCTGCAGGCCATACAGCCGCTGCGCAAGCGCGCCCAGCACCGCCCCCTGCGCCGCCATAAGCAGCAGCGCGCGACGGGTGAACACCCCGCGGGAGGGGTTCTTGCCCTCTTCGGGCCGGGTCATCAGACGCGTGGCGGTCTTCTTCTTACGGAACTTCATTCACCCATCCGGGCAGATCGGAATACGGCTGGCCCATCAGCCCTGTGGTTCAGGCGCGATTCGCGTCGTTGACGATAAAGCGGTAAGTCCAGACGAATATGACATAAAGCACCGGAAAGGTGCCAAATGCCAAGACGCATTCGAACATGAACGGCACCGTTTCCACCAGATGCAGCGCCAGCGCCGAACACAGCACCCACTGCATCGCCGTCGCCATGACCATGACCACGCCGAACACCAGCCACAGCACGAAAACGTTGAGCCGCGCGAGCACGTAACGCCCCGACAGCCCCACGCCATGAACCACCAGCAGGACAAGCAGCATGACGCCGGGGGGATCGAAGCTCAGCAGGTCCACGCACATTCCCAGCCCGAACACCGCGACAGAGGGCATCAGCGCGGGCCGGAACACCGACCACAGGAAGACCGACACCTGCACGATGGCGGGCATCAGTTCCGCCTGCCCCGGTATGTTGAGCGGCGCGGACAGCACCAGCGTCACCAGCAGGACGAACAGGCACGGCAGGCAGTGGCGCACGAACAGGTCGGTGCCGTGGGCCAGTCCTGAACGGGGCTGGATTTCGGGCTTCAGGGATGGTGGCGAAAGCGGTTTCATCCATGCACTCTTTCATCCCCGCTTTGGCTGGAACTGGGGAGGAAGGGTCATGGTGCGCCCGACCGTGGGCAGCGGAATGCGTCCCGGCGCGTCCGGCGGGACGACGGCGTCGGAATAATTGAAAATCCGCAGGATATCGAGGTGTTCCAGCGCCGCGGCGGGAATCACCACCGGCGTTCCGGGCCGCAGGTAATGGACATGCCCCACCGGCAGGCCGGCAGGCAGGGATTCGATTTCGCCGTTGGTCACGACGCGCTCCCCTTCCACCGGCAGGTTATCCTGCGGGTAATAGATGATCTTTGGCGTCGATGAATTGTCACCCGCCATGATGGCGGCGGCGTGGCTGGATTCCAGCGTGACCGGCAGCCGGCTGGAGGAATCGGTAATCAGCAGCACGCGCGCCGAACGCTTGCCCACCTCCGTCACGCGCCCGGCCAGTCCCGCGCCATCCAGCGCGATCCCGTCCTTGCGCACATTGGTGTCGGGATTGATCGCCAGCAGCACCGCGCGGGCATACAGGCCGCTGGTATCGCGCACCACGCGCCCGGTCACATAGGACGGGGCCTCGTCAGGGATCCAGTGCAGGTTGGCCTTGAGCGTCGCATTCTCGTCCGCCAGCGCCGCCGCCACGTCGTACCAGTGCTGGAGATTGGCATTTTCGGTGCGCAGCCGGATGTTTTCCGCCTCCAGGTTCCGGATGTCCTGAAGATTCCCTGAAAGTTCACGCAACCGCGCCTGTGGCCATGCCACAAGACCATAGGCCGGGGCCAGCAGGTCGGCCACCTGCATGCGCATATGCTCAACAAGGGGACGATCCGCCTTGCCCAGCAGGATGACACCACAGGCGACAAGGATCAGGAATGGCAGCACCAGCTTGCCCATCGCCTGGCGGGACTGGATGGAAACCGGCATCACCATGGGCGCGCCGTCCATCTGTCCACGCCACGCGCGGAGCTATCGAACGTGCCTGAGCGCCGGCCCCCCATCGTCCTGCATCCCCCTCATCGTGTTGCATCGACCATCCCCGCGGCGGGTGGTCATGCGGTTGCCTGTCGTCAGTACATGCTTGTCAGCACATTGCGCAACCGCTTCATTTCCTCCAGCGCGCGCCCGGTGCCCATCGCGACGCAGGACAGCGCGTCCTCCGCCACCGTGACCGGCAGGCCCGTCGCCCGGCGCAGCACTTCGTCCAGACGATACAGCAGAGCGCCGCCGCCCGTCAGGACAATCCCCTTGTCCACGATATCCGCGGCCAGTTCGGGGGGCGTGTTCTCCAGCGCCGTCGTCACCGCGTCGAGGATCTGGCTGACGGGTTCGGCAAGACTTTCGGCGATCTGCGCCTGCGACACCACCACCTCGCGCGGGACGCCGTTGATGAGGTCGCGTCCCTTGACCTCCCGCCATGGGCCCATGTCGTCCGGATCATCGGGGGCAATGGCCGATCCCAGCCCGATCTTGATCTGCTCGGCCGAGCTTTCGCCGATCAGCAGGTTATGGTTGCGACGGATGTAGGAGATGATGGCCTCGTCCATCTTGTCGCCGCCCACGCGCACGGAACGGGCATAGACGATCCCGCCAAGGGAGATGACCGCGACCTCCGTCGTGCCGCCGCCGATATCGACGATCATGCTGCCCGACGGTTCGGTCACGGGCAGGCCCGCCCCGATCGCCGCCGCCATCGGTTCCTCGATCAGGAAGACCTTGCGCGCGCCTGCGCTTTCGGCGCTTTCCTGGATCGCGCGGCGTTCGACCGCAGTGGATCCGGACGGGACGCACACGATGATCAGCGGGCTGGCAAACATGCGCCGGTTATGCACCTTGCGGATGAAATGCTTGATCATTTCCTCCGCAACTTCAAAATCGGCGATGACACCATCACGCAGCGGGCGGATGGCCGTAATATTGCCAGGGGTGCGGCCAACCATCAGCTTGGCTTCCTCCCCAACGGCCAGAACCTGTTTCTTGCCCCGCACCTCGGCCAGGGCAACGACCGAAGGTTCATTCAGGACGACGCCGCGCCCCTTGACATAGACCAGTGTATTGGCCGTGCCGAGGTCGATCGCCATATCAGCGGACAGCAGACCCAGCACACGAGCAAACATCCAAAACTCCCGACAACAAAGCAGCCATGACCCATTCCGAAGCCCCGACCGGATAACGCGGCCAGACGCCTGTCCCCTGTCGAGAAATTCCGGATCAGGTCGAGGGCTTACCGATGCAGACGGATGGGAGCAAGAGGAGACATGGTTTTAATTCGTTAATTTATGGCCGCCAAGGCGCTTTGTTACAAAATGCCCGAATTTTATCATGCGCGATGTCCTTTCCTGACGGGTGCAAGCTACAATATGACCATGGGTCGGCGCGGCAGTTCCGCCGCCCCCGCACAAGAGATTAACACGAATGATCCTTCACGATTTCCTGCGTCGGCGGACCGGCTTTTTCGTCGCGACACTGGCGTGCGCGGCCATGGGCGCCTGCACCAACCCCTATGACCCCGGGCAGCGCGCGCTGGGTGGCGGGCTGATCGGGGCAGGCGGCGGGGCCGCGATCGGGGGGCTGGCCGGTGGTGGCGAAGGTGCCGCGATCGGCGCGCTGGCGGGCGCGGCCGGCGGCGCGGCCGTGGGGGCTGCGACGACACCGCGCCCGCGCCGCACCGCGCCACCCAGCTATGTCTGTCCCAACGGGACGGTGCTGCCCCCCGGCTATCCCCCGCAGAGCTGCCCCGGCACGCAGCCCACCGGCTATGCCACGCCGTCCTATCCGCAGGGGTCGGCGTATCCACAGGCCTATCCGCAGCAGGGCTATCCGCAAGGGAGTTATCCGCAGGGCAGTTATCCTCAGGGTAACTACCCGCAGGGAAGCTACCCCCAGACGGCCTACCCGCAGGGCAGTTACCAGCAGAATGGCTACCAGCAGGGCCAGAGCGGATATTACCAGCAGTAATTTCGTATCGACCAACAAACGAAAAAGGGCTCCGTCACAAAAACGGAGCCCTTTTTGCTTTCAGGAGACCGTGCGGTCTCGTTGTCGCGTTACATGCGCGCGGGATCAGGCGCTCAGCTCGGCCGGTTCCGCGCGGTCACGCTTGACCAGCAGCTTGTTGAGCGCATGGACATAGGCACGCACGGCGGAGACCAGCGTATCGGCATCGGCGCCCTGTCCATCGACCATCTTGCCGCCTTCCTCCAGCCGCACGGTGGTGCGCGCCTGCGCGTCGCTGCCTTCCGTTATCGCCCCCACGGAATAGAGGCGCAGGGTCGCGTCATGGGCAACGATGGCGCGGATGGCGTTGAAGGCCGCATCGACCGGCCCCTGCCCGGCGGCGGTGACGTGGTGTTCCTTGCCATCGACCTCCAGCGTCAGTTCGGCCTGCGCCGGACGGCGCGACCCGGCGGACACGTGGAGCGCGACGAAGCGGATGCGGGCATGGTCGCGCACCTCGTCATCGACCAGCGCGGCCAGATCCTCGTCATAAATGACCTTCTTGCGGTCGGCGAGGTCCTTGAAACGGGTGAACGCGTCGTTGAACTGCACCTCGTCCAGGGTGTCGTATCCCATGGCCCTGAGCTTGTCACGGAAAGCCGCGCGGCCGGAATGCTTGCCCAGCACCAGCGAGGAGCGGGTCCAGCCGACGCTTTCGGGCGTCATGATTTCATAGGTCGCGGCGTTCTTCAGGATGCCGTCCTGATGGATGCCGCTTTCATGGGCGAAGGCGTTGCGCCCGACGATCGCCTTGTTGGGCTGCACGTCAAAGCCCGTGATGGTGGACAGCATGCGCGACACCTTCAGCAGCTTTTCCGTATGGATGCCGGTGGTATAGGGCAGCGCGTCATGGCGCGTGCGCAGGACCATGACGATCTCCTCCAGCGCCGCATTGCCCGCGCGTTCGCCGATGCCGTTGATCGTGCATTCGATCTGCCGCGCCCCCGCCCGCAGGGCCGCGACCGTATTGGCCACCCCCAGGCCCAGATCGTTATGGTTGTGGGTGGAAAAGATGACGCCGTCCGCGCCGGGCACGCGCGCGCGCAGGTCGGCAAAGATGCGGGCCATGTCCTCCGGCGTGGAATATCCGACCGTATCGGGGATGTTGATGGTGGTGGCCCCCGCCCGGATCGCCGCCTCCACACAGCGGCACAGGAAATCGGGATCGGTGCGCGACCCGTCCTCCGCCGACCATTCCACGTCATCGGTGAACTGCCGCGCCGCCTCATTGCCCGTCCTGATGACGTCGAGGACCGTCTCCGGCTCCATGCGCAGCTTGTATTTCATGTGCAGCGGGGAGGTGGAGATGAAATTGTGGATGCGCCCGCGCCTTGCCTCGCGGATGGCCTCGCCCGCGCTGGCGATGTCGTTCTTGCCGCCGCTGCGCGCCAGCGCGCAGACCACCGTGTCCTTTAACGCGCGCGCGATCTGCGCCACGCTGTCGAAATCACCTTTCGAGGCCACGGGAAACCCCGCCTCGATCACATCGACGCCCAGATCCTCCAGCGCTTCGGCCATGCGCAGCTTTTCGGCCAGGTTCATGGAAAAACCGGGCGACTGTTCACCGTCACGCAGGGTCGTGTCGAAAATGATGACGCGGTTTTCGTCAATGCGCCCAAAGGACGGATGATTGATGGTCATGGAAATACCTCGGACATATCCGGATGTGGGACCTGGAACGCCGCCGGACACCAGCCGGTGGAAATTCCGTCATTCGTGTTCATGATGGCTGCATGACGCAGCCTGACCTTCCCCCTGGGCGCACCGGAACAGGCCGGCCCTGACCGCTCAGGGGCGGATAAGTCGTAGAAGACGAAGAAGCCCGGCACCGTCACGCGCACGCAGGGACACGGACGCCTGCGCGCCTGTCAAACCTGCGTGGATGTGCATGTCCGTTGCCATGCGCGGCACAATACAGCGGCATCCGCCGATTGCAACATATAATGCGCCCTATCCGGTAACGCGCGTGACCATGCTGGCGGAGGCGAAATAGCGGTCGATCGCCTGCACCATGGCACCCGCGACGACCATGCGGTGCGCCGACTGCCGCAGGGCGGCCTCGTCCATATGGTTGGACATGAAGCCCATTTCGACCAGGACCGAGGGAATGTCCGCCGATTTCAGCACCACGAAGGAGGCATGCCGCGCGGGATGGGTCAGCAGGCTGATGCGCGGACGGAACGAGGAGACGATGCTGCTGGCCATATGGGCCGCGCCGTGGCGCGTTTCCTCGGTCACGAGGCTGGCGAGGATTTCCTGCACCTCGGGCGAGGTCGCGTGAACCTGCGGGCCGCCAAAACGGTCGGCGCTGTTTTCGGAACGCGCGATCGCCGCCGTCTGCGCGTCCGACGCGTGCGACGACAGGGTATAGACGCTGGCCCCGCGCACCGCCGGGTCATGCAGGGCGTCCGCATGCATGGAAATGAACAGCGACGCCTTGTGGCTGTGCGCAAGGTCCACCCGCCCCTCCAGCGGGATGAAACGGTCATCGGCGCGCGTCATCGCCACGCGGTAACGTCCGCTGCCGACCAGCTGGCGCTGCAGTTCGGCGGCCGCCGCCTCCGCCACGTGTTTTTCATAGGTGCCGGAAATGCCGATCGCCCCCGGATCCTTGCCGCCATGCCCGGGGTCCAGCATGATCAGCGGACGCGGGGGCGACGCCCGCCCGACGATCGCGGGACGATGCAGGGCCGCGCCAGCGGATGTTGCGTGGGCGGGTGTCACGTGGGCCGCGGCATGCGCGGCCGGGTCACGGGACAGCACATGCCGGCGCGTGGCGGACACGGCCTGCCGGGGCAGCATCGCCGCCATGGCGATTCCCGCCAGCAGCACGCGCCGGCGCACCGCGTCAGGCGGGGTCAGCGGCCCGGCGTCATCGCGCCCCGCGCCCGCCGGTCGTGACATGGGGGACGTGGATGATACGGCGGCCACCGGTCCGGCCGCCCGGTCGCCGGCGTGAATATCCGTGGAATATCCGGTACGCATGCTGCGATGTCGCCTCAAGTGGGATGAAAACCGTACGGTCGGCTGTGCATATCATCATATACACGCGCGCGTCAGCGGCATAAATATTCGCAAGGCTTGCAGGACGGACGCGCTTGCGCCATGGTGCGTAATAGTGATGGGCGCGCGACGTCCGGACGTCAGGCTGTCGGGATACCGCGCGTATCCGGCACCGCGTCCGATGGCGCAAATCCATCCGGCAGCCATCAGGCACGCGCCCGCAGCCTTTTCCGCCATGACCGATGTCACGGAAATGTCGCCCGGCGGATCATGCGCGCGGCCCAAGGCCACCGCACCGGCGCCCCCGATCGACAGGGGGCCGGATGACACGGACCCGTCGATATTTTCCACGAAGGCCCCGCCTGCCCTGGACGGGCGGGACAGGACCTTCCCCAAGATGACCGAGGATGGATTGATGACCACGGTGGACATATCCGCCGACGCAACAGGCACATGCATGTCATGGAACGGCGCGACGCCGGGCCACGATGCCACGCATGCCGTTGCCGTCGCGCGTGACGGCCACCAGGGGATCAACGCCGGATACGATCGTACCTTCATTGATGTTCCTGTCCGTTCCCATTCCCGTTCCCGCCGCCCATGGGGCGTTGCGCGGGGCGGACGCACGAACCGGACATACCGGAGTTTCCCTTTTAATGACCAAACGCATGCTGATCGACACGACCCACGCGGAAGAAACCCGCGTGGTCGTGATGGATGGTAACAGGCTTGAAGACTACGATGTCGAGGCATCGGCGAAAAAGCAGCTCAAGGGCAATATCTACCTCGCCAAGGTGATCCGGGTCGAACCCAGCCTGCAGGCCGCCTTTGTCGATTATGGCGGCAATCGCCACGGCTTCCTCGCCTTCAGCGAAATCCACCCCGATTATTACCAGATCCCCGTCGCCGACCGTGAAAAGCTGCTGGCGCTGCAGGAAGAAGAGCGCCGCGCGGAGGAAGCCCGCAACGCGCGCGAGGATGACGAGAAGACCGAGGGCGAGGACGACGCCACGGAAGAGGCCAGCCTGCGCGCGGACGACGCCGAGGGCGAGGATGCCGAACCCGAGACCGTGGGCGGCGAGAACGACACCGGCGACGAGCCCGAGGCCCAGCGCCGCATCGCGCGTTTCCTGCGTAATTACAAGATCCAGGAAGTCATCCGCCGCCGCCAGATCCTGCTGGTGCAGGTCGTCAAGGAAGAGCGCGGCAACAAGGGCGCGGCCCTGACCACCTATGTCTCGCTCGCCGGGCGTTACTGCGTGCTGATGCCCAACTCGCTGCGTGGCGGCGGGGTGTCGCGCAAGATCACGTCGGTGGCCGACCGCCGCCGCCTGCGTGACATCATCGCGGAACTGCAGATCCCCCACGGCATGGCGATGATCGTGCGCACCGCCGGGGCGCAGCGCCCCCGCGCCGAAATCATGCGCGACTGCGAATACCTGCTTCGGCTGTGGGACGACATTCGCGAACACACCCTCAAATCCGTGGCTCCGGCCCTGATTTACGAGGAAGCAAGCCTGATCAAGCGCGCGATCCGCGACATCTACACCCGCGAGATCAGCGAAATCCTGATCGATGGCGAGGCCGGATGGAAATCCGCGCGCGAATTCATGCGCATGCTCATGCCCCAGAACGCGCAGAAGGTGCGCCTGTGGCACGACCATGGGCAGACGCTGTTCTCCCACTACCGGGTGGAGGGACTGCTGGATTCGATGCTGTCGCCTTCGGTGCAGCTGCGTTCGGGCGGGTACCTCGTCATCAACCAGACCGAGGCCCTCGTTGCCATCGACGTGAACTCCGGCCGCGCGACGCGGGAACGCAATATCGAGGAAACGGCCCTTCGCACGAACCTCGAAGCCGCCGACGAAGTGGCGCGGCAGCTGCGCCTGCGTGACCTTGCCGGGCTGATCGTGATCGATTTCATCGACATGGAAAGCCGCAAGCATAACGGCATGGTCGAACGCCGCCTCAAGGAAGCGCTGCGCAACGACCGCGCGCGTATCCAGGTGGGCCATATCTCGCACTTCGGCCTGCTGGAAATGTCACGCCAGCGCCTGCGTCCCTCCATCGCGGAATCGACCTTTACCCCCTGCCCCCATTGCGAAGGCACCGGCATCATCCGCGGGGTGGAAAGTTCCGCGCTGCATGTCCTGCGCGCCATCGAGGACGAGGGGATGCAGCGCCGCGCCGCCGAAATCACGGTGCATGTCGCCCCGGAAATCGCGCTCTACATCTTCAACAACAAGCGCGACTGGCTGCATGAGATCGCGGAACGCCACAAGATGCACGTGGTGTTCACGACCGATTCCACGCTGCACGCGGCGGAATCGCGGATCGAGCGCACGCGTCCGCAGACGGCGCAGTTCGAGCCCGCCCCCGCCATCACGGCGGACCCCGAAAGCAGCCGGGCGGATACGGTCAGCGTACGCGAAATCCCGATCCACAACGAACCCCCCGCCGCCACTGCGGAGACCGAAGGCGAAGCCGCCGCGCCGGATGCCGGCGCGATGACGGACGAGGATACGGCATCTGGAACCGACCATCGCCGCCGTCGCCGTCGCCGTCGCCGTCGTGGCGGCGCGAACCGCGAGGCCACGACACAGCAGGGCATCGATACGGTGGAAGGCGAAGCCGCCGCCGCGCCGGAACCCGAACCCGTGGTCGAGGTGGGTTACAAGGGGCCGACGCCTGCCGATCCGTTTGGCGATGCGATCATCGACATCTTCGATGTGATCGAACAGACGACGACGCCCGCCGTCGAACCGGTGATCGAACCCGAAGCCCCTGTTGTGGTCATCGAGGCCGAAACGGTGGACGAACCGGCGGTCGAGGAAGAAAAGCCCCGGGAAGAAAAACCCCGGAGCACGCCGCGTCGCCGGACCCGTCGCGCCAGCCGCCCCGCCACGGCGGCACAGGCGGCCGTCACGGCGGAAACCCCGGTCGAAGCCGAAGCCCCGGCAGGGGAAGTCCCGACTGGGGAAGTCCCGGCCAAGGCGGAATCCGAAACCCCGGAACCCGTCGTAAAGGCGCAGCCCGAAGCGGAACCGACCCCGGCAGAGCCGGAAGCCGAGGCTGAGAAAAAGCCGCGCCGTCGTCGCACGACAACGCGCAAGGCCGCCACGACCACCCGCAGCCGCGCCAGGAAGGCGGAAGCCACCGAAGCCGGGCCGGCGGAAGCGGCTGCAGACGCGGCACCGGCGGAAACGCCGGCGGCAGAGCCCGCAGGGGACGCCGTGGTGGAAGAGGAAAAGCCTAGGCGCAGGCGGACCACCACGACGCGCACGGCCGCGACCAAGGCCCCCACGCGTCGTCGCGCCAGCACGGCCAAAACCGCGAAGGCAGCAGCGGACAGCGAGCCCGGAAGCGAAGAGGCCACGGCTGATGCGACAGCCCCCGTAGCGGAGGAAAAGCCCAAGGCCCGTCGCGTCACGCGCCGCAAGAAAGCCGAGGCCGAGACGCCAGCGGCCGAGCCTGTGGCGGAGGAAAAGGCACCGGTGCGCAAGGCCACGCGCACGCGCCGCAAGAAGGTGGAAACACCCGAAGCCGAAGCCCCCGCCGACAGCACCGTCACCGGCCTGCCGCCGCAGCCGGTGGATGTCGATCAGGCCCCGGCCCCGAAACGGCGCACCGGGTGGTGGAAGCGGTAATCGCCGCCCGCCACTTCAGGCTTCCATAACAGGACAGGCCCCGCACCTTCTGGCGCGGGGCCTGTTTTTTTATGTCGCGCGAAGCTGTTCATGCGTCCTGAAAACCGGCCTGTGGCATGGCGCAAGCGGTTATATTGATCGCCGGGACCATACCCACCTCTTCTCCATAACAATATACTTTGAATTTAAAAGTTATCTGTGATTGAGTGTTTCTGGTCATGGAATCGCCTTTCCACCTGTCCCGGCGCATGTCGGAACAGGCTTTCGGGGCAATGCGGATCCCGTTCGACATACCCATCCGCCCGGGCATGCAATCGCCCCTGCGTGGCGCCCTTGTTCAACCGGCTTTGGAGACAGGCCATGGAAATACCGCACAAGACCTCTCCCTCCGACGATCTTGCCTTCCTGCGCGCACTTGCGGAGGCAGGCCGTGACGTCCCCCTGACATGTGGTCCCTATTTCCTTGCCGCCGGCCTTGTCTTCGGCGCGGCCAGTTTCGTGGCATGGGGGATTTCACAGGCTTCCACGCATTTCGCGGCGATGGCGATCCAGCTGGTCTGGATGATCGCGGGCCTTGCCTATGTCCCCATCGTGTGGGTCCTGAACCGGCGCACCGATGCGGTGGCGGGGTCCACGGCAACCATCAACCGGGCAGTCGCCACCATATGGACGGGACTGAGCTGGGGCATCGTCACGATGTTCGTATGCAGCATGATCCTTTGCTGGCGTTACGATTCGCCCATGATCTGGGCGGCGTTCCCATCGACCATGCTTGCCCTTTATGGCGCGGGATGGGGGGCGACGGCCTTCATTTCACGCCAGGGATGGCTGAAACTGGTCACCGCCGGGTCCTTCCTTGCGGCCATCACGGTCGCGGCAGCCACGGGCAGCAGTTATACATTCCTGATTTACGGGGTGCTGCTGGTGGTCCTGATCGCCATTCCCGGCTGGGTCCTGATCCAGCGGAGGACACAGACAGCATGACCATGGAGGCCCCTTCCTTCGATATCGCGCGCATTGACGAGGTGATCCACGGACGTGTCCGGCTGGGGATCATGACCCTGCTCGTCACGCGCGGCGGGGTCGAATTCAAGGTCATGCGGCAACATCTGAACGTGACGGACGGCAACCTCTCGACACATCTGCGCAAGCTGGAGGAGGCCGGGTACGTGGCGCAGGAAAAGACCTTCGTCAACAGGCGTCCCCTGACCCGCATCGAACTGACCGCGAAGGGGCGCGACGCATTCATCCGCTATCTCGACGAAATGCGCGCCCTGCTCGGCACCGACAGCGTCACGACATGAGAACGCATCCGCTCCGGGAGACGACGCCGGATAGAACGGCATTCGTAACGGAACATTGACCGGAACATCTGCCGATCCCACTCTCCGGATCGGGGAAAACAGGTGCGCGGCCCGTCATGCGTCATCATAATGACAGACCAAGTAATACACTGAAATTATGAAAAGTTTTTGGTGAAGCTTTTTATAAAAATCTTCGAAAGACGTCACTTTTTAAACAAAAGGCAACACCCAAAAAAAAACTTCTGTTATTTTTACCTACAGATTATTTTCATCCCCGAACCGATTGGTCCATGGAGCACGCCAACATGTCAGCCCAGTCACAAAAAGCCTGGTTCGCCCCGAAAAGCTACGGATATGGCTCCGGCCTGCCCATCAGCTGGGAGGGATGGGTGGTATTCACGCTGTTCCTTGCCGTCACCATCCTTCCGTGGTTCGCCCTGTCGGTGATCCATCCCGACAATACGCATGCCATGGAATTCACGGTATGCCTGTCGCTGATCGATATCCTGGCCACGGTTGCTTTTGGCTATCTGTGCAAATCCAGGACCGCAGGCGGATGGAAATGGCGGTGGGGAAAGGACGCCCACTGACCGCGCCTTCCCGGCGGCTCAACGCGCGGGCGCGTCAGGCAGGGCGGGCGCCGTTTCCCAGCCAAGCCCGACGATCACCGCGCTGCGGCGGCCCATCCCGTCGAGGCGCAGGACAATGACATTCTGTTCCTCCAGATAGGTCAGCTGCCGCCGCGCCCGCCCCAGCGAATGGGTGCCATAGGCGCGCGCGATCGTCGCATCCGACGGGCAGGGCAGTTTTTCCAGCGCGCTGCGGGCGATCAGCAGGAAAATCCCCTGCACGTCCTCGGGCAGGGCCGATGCCATCTGTTCGGCCTGCATCCATGTCTCGGTCTGTGCCATGCGGGCATCCACACCGGCGCGCGCGGTCGCCAGGGCGCGGCGGAAGCGCGGCATGTCCAGCGCCTGACGGCCCATCCCCTCGATCCGGCAGCGGACGAGAAAATCCTGATACAACACATGGACCGGGCGGAAACCCGCTTCCTCATCCTGCAGGATGTCGGAAAGGATGGCGGCAAAACGCTCCTTCTGCTCCCTGGGGTCGATGTCAGGGGCGCTCTGGGCCTCGACCTCCGCCTCCGTGCGGGCCACGTCGGCATGCGCGGCCAGTTGGGCAAGGATGTCGGGCGGGGGCGTTGCGGGGCGCGGCGCGCGCGCGGGCAGTTCACGCTCCGGCACGGGGGTAAGGATCAGTTCGCGGATTTCCTCCGTCGGGACGGTGGGTTCGAACGGCATCAGGGCGGGACCGGCCGAGCGGCTTTCGGTTTCCACCGCCCCGATCCGCACCGCAAGCGGCCGTCGGCTGATGGCGGGGCCAAGGGCCACGAAACAGCCACGTTCCAGATCGCGGAAGCTTTCCGCCTGCCTGCGTTCCATGCCCAGCAGGTCGGCGGCGCGCATCATGTCGATATCCAGAAAGGTGCGCCCCATCAGGAAGTTGGAGGCCTCCGCCGCGACATTCTTGGCCAGCTTCGCCAGGCGCTGGGTTGCGATCACCCCGGCCAGCCCACGCTTGCGCCCACGACACATCAGGTTGGTCATCGCGCCGAGCGAGGCACGCCGCGCCTCGTCCGAGACTTCGCCAGCGGCGGCGGGCGCGAACATCTGCGCCTCGTCCACCACGACCACCACGGGATACCAGTATTCGCGCGGCACCTCGAACATGCCGCCAAGGAAGGCGGCGGCGCGACGCATCTGCACCTCGGCATCCACGCCCTCAAGGTTCAGCACGACGGAGGCACGATGCACGCGCATGCGTTCGCCCGCCGCCTGCAGCGCGGCCTCGGTATGTTCGGCGGCGTCGATGACCAGATGGCCGTAACGTTCGGCCAGGCTTACGAAATCCCCTTCCGGGTCGATGATCGCCTGCTGCACGAGGCGCGCGGACTGTTCCAGAAGGCGCCGCAGCAGGTGTGACTTTCCCGATCCTGAATTGCCCTGCACCAGCAGGCGCGTGGACAACAGTTCAGCAAGGTCCATCGTGACCGGGGCATCACCCGTGGTGGCCCCCCGTCGTTCCCCAATCGTGATCGCTACCGTCATGAGGCAGACGGATACAGCCCCTTGCGGGTATCCTGCAACCATTGCACCACGCCATGGGCCGCCAGGCGCCCCATCGCAATGCAGGCCTGCAGCAGGTAGCCGCCGGTCGGCGCCTCCCAGTCCACCATTTCCCCCGCGACGAACACGCCGGGCAGCCGGCGCAGCATCAGGCGGTCATCGACCCCGTCCCAGCGCACGCCACCCGCCACCGAAATCGCGCGGTCGATGTCATCGGTCCCCGTCAGGACCAGCGGCACGTCCTTTACCAGTCGCGCCAGCGCCGCCGGATCGCGCGGCAGGTCAACCCCGCCCCCCTCGCGCAGCAGGGCCACCGCCACCGGCGGCAGGCGCAGGGCCTTGCGCAGCAGGTTCGATACGCTTTCGCGCCCCCTTACCCGCGCCAGCCGCCGCGTCACCTGCGCGATATCCATTTCGGGACGCAGGTCGATGTGAAGGACCGCGCGTCCATGCGCCGCGATTTCGTCGCGCAGGGAAGCCGAGCACGCATACACCGCCCCTCCCTCGATCCCGTCACGCGTGATGACCGCCTCGCCCCGGGCGATGGTCCCCGTGCGCGTATGCAGCGCGATTGCATGCAGGGGACATCCCTCGAAGCGGGTGCGCATCATTTCCGACCAGGAAACGCGAAACCCGCAATTGGCGGGCCGGAACGCCGCGACATCGACGCCACGGGCCGCGACGATATCGCGCCATGCGCCATCCGCGCCCAGCCGCGCCCAGCTTGCCCCGCCTGTCGCCAGCACCAGCGCATCGGCGGGCAGGCGATCTTCCACGCCATCCGGACCGCACACGCGGACGCGGCCTTCGGCATCCCAGCCCAGCCAGCGGTGGCGCGTCATGATCCGCACGCCCATCCGTTCCAGCCGCGCCACCCACGCGCGCAGCAGGGGCGATGCCTTCATGGCCGTGGGAAAGACCCGGCCGCTGCTGCCGACGTAACAGGGCTGCCCCAGCCCGGCGGCCCAGCGACGCATGTCGTCGGGACCAAATACCGCAAGGGCGGCGGCAAGACGGGGCTGCGCCATGCCGTAACGCGTCATGAACCGCGCCATGGGTTCCGAATGCGTCAGGTTCAGCCCGCCCCGGCCCGCCATCATGAACTTGCGCCCCACGGTGGGACGCTGTTCCAGCACCCGCACCCGGCATCCCGCGGCGGCAAGCCCTTCGGCGGCGGCAAGCCCGGCCGGGCCGCCGCCGACCACGATCACCCGTGGCCCGTCGCCCCCGTGCGCCGGCATGATGTCAGATGATGTAGTCAAGCGGCGGCAACATCTGGTCCATCGTGAAGGCCGGCAGGGAGGAATGGCGCGTGCCCACCGCGCGCGCCGGGTTGCCCACGACGGTGGTATAGGGGGCGACCGATTCCAGCACGATGGACCCCGCGCCGATCTTGGCCCCTTCGCCGATTTCGATATTCCCCAGTATCTTGGCCCCCGCCCCGATCAGGACACCGCGACGGACCTTGGGATGCCGGTCGCCCACGTTCTTGCCCGTGCCGCCCAGCGTGACCCCCTGCAGGAGGGAGACATCATCCTCCAGCACCGAGGTCTCGCCGATCACGATGCCCGTGCCATGGTCGAACAGGATGCGCCGTCCCAGCCGCGCCGCCGGGTGGATGTCAACCGCGAACAGTTCCGAAGACCGGCTCTGCAGGTGCAGGGCAAGGTATTCGCGCCCGTTGTTCCACAGCCAGTGCGCGACGCGGTACCCCTGCACCGCGTGATACCCCTTGAAGAACAGGAAAGGCGTCGCGTAATTGCCCGTGGCGGGATCGCGTTCGCGGATGGCCACAAGATCGGCGGCGGCGGCGGCCACGATATCCGGATCGGCGGCAAAGACCTCCATCACCAGTTCCGCCAGCGCGTCGTCCGCCACGGAACGATCGCCCAGCTTGCGCCCGATCAGGGCCGCAAGGGCCGCCCCGAACGAGGCATGGTTGCGGATTCCCGTCGCCAGAAGCCCCTTGACCAGCGGATCGCAGCATCCGCACGCCCCTTCGACGATGTCGCGCCACAGGGCGTCGATATCGATCCCCGACAGCGTGGGCGGCATGACGGGCGGGCGGGCGGACTGGGTAAGGGAAGCGCCTGGAGGCTGACGTTCAGACATGTCGGAGCGTCCGGTTATGAAAAAATCAGGATGAAGGCACGATACGCGATAAGGCGGGCGCGTTACAGGCCCATGGCGTGCCGTGCAAAGGCCCGGCGCAGCGGCGTGATGCGGTTCACCCCCGCCAGCCCGACGTCACGCGCCAGGCGCAGCACGGGATTGTCGTTGCCGAACAGGCGTTCCAGCATGTCGGTCGCCGCCAGCATCAGCATGTTGGCCGGACGGCAGCGCGCCTGGTAATCGCGCAGCACCGATGCCTCGCCCACGTCGCCACCGCGCGCATGCACGCCCGCCAGCAGGTCCGACAGCGCGATCACGTCACGGAAGCCGAGGTTCAGCCCCTGCCCCGCGATGGGATGGATGCCATGGGCGGAATCCCCCACCAGCACCAGCCGCGTGTCGATATAACGCTGCGCGTACTGCGCCGACAGGGGATAGACCCAGCGTCGTCCCACCGGCGTCACCTCGCCCAGCCAGTCGCCCATGCGGCGGCGGATTTCATGGGCGAACGCCTCCGCCGGAAGCTCCGCCAGGCGATGGGCCAGCTTTTCCTCGTCCGTCCAGACCAGCGCGGACAGGTTGGGATGTTCCGCCGTCCCGGCCATCGGCAGCTGCGCGAAGGGGCCGGCAGGCAGGAAATGTTCCAGCGCGCGTCCTTCATGGGGGCGCTCATGCGCCACGGCGCACACGATTCCGCACTGGTGATACGGCAGGCGCGTCACCACGATCCCGGCCTGCGTGCGCAGGGGGCTGCGCCGTCCCTCCGCCGCGACGACCAGACGCGCCGAAATGGTGCGTCCGCTGCGCGTGGTGATGACCGCGCCCTCGGGCCTGCGCACGACCGTCGCCTCGTCCGGGGCAAGGACCGTAATGCCGGGCGTTGCATGCAGCGAGGCGTTGAGCGCGACGCGCAGCGCCCGCGCCTCGATCATGGAGCCGAAGGGTTCGGGCGCGTCGTCGCGCCCGAATTCAAGGAACAGGGGCGAAGGCCGCTGTCCCGGCCGACCGTCGGTGACGCGGATTTCGCGGATGTCGCACGCGGGCATCGGCAGGCGCGCCCATACGCCCGCCGCATCCAGCAGGCGGCGCGAACCCGCCGCGATGGCATAGGCGCGGCCGTCAAAGGCAGGATGTTCCATCGGCGGCAGGGCGGCACGGTCGATGATGACCACGCGCATCCCCTCCACCGCCAGCCGGCACGCCAGGGTCGCGCCCACGGGGCCCGCCCCCACAATGCAGACATCCGCCTCCATCGCGTCGCCCGGAATGGACGGGGTGGCTGTCATGTGTTCGCTCATCGTCTTCTTTGTCCTGTCAGTGGCCGCCGCGTGGGAACCGCCCGGTGCTGTGGCGTGTTCACGGGCAATGCAACGCAGATATGGCATGCAACGTATCAGGTGTCCAAACGCCGCGCGCCGGACCTTCGCCAGATCCCGGCGCAAGATGGCGACAGCGCGTAATCACGGATGACATGCTTCATGCACTCGCGGTATAAGAGGCGTGTCATCCGATGCCTGATGACGGTTGCACGGCCCGCAGACACAGGATTGGAGATACGGTGAGATGAAGCTTGTCACTGCCATCATCAAGCCATTCAAGCTCGACGACGTGCGCGAGGCGCTGACCCCGCTCGGGATTCAGGGACTCACCGTCTCCGAGGTCAAGGGATTCGGGCGGCAGAAGGGCCAGACCGAAATCTATCGCGGGGCGGAATACCACGTCAGCTTCCTGCCCAAGATCAAGATAGAGGTCGCGGTGTCGGACGACCTTGTCGAACAGACGGTGGAAACCATCGTGCAGGCCGCCCATACCGGCAAGATCGGCGATGGCAAGATTTTCATCATCCCGCTTGAAAGCGTGGTGCGCATCCGCACCCGTGAAACCGGCGACAGCGCGTTGTAGCGCATGACGCGCGGACCTTTGTATTTCAGTCAAAACCGGAGGACCATTTTTTCATGATTTTTTCCCGCCGTCATTACCTGGCCGCTGTCATGGCCATCGGCCTTCCCGCCGCCCTCGCCTTCTCGCCCGCCACCGGACATGCCCGTGAAACGTCCAAGGCCTGCCACCAGAAATTCGTGGCCGCCCGCACCGCAGGCACCCTGAACGGACAGACCTACAAGGCGTTCAAGGCCGCGCAGTGCGATGACACCGCCGCCACCCCCGCTGCCGCCGCCCCCGCCGAAGCGGCAAAGCCCCCCGTGGCGGCCACGGCCGCCGCAGCGCCAGCCGCACCCGCCGCCGCCAAGGTCGCGCCGGTTGCGACGAACGCCACCCTGCCCAGCGCCGTTTCCGCGAAATATGCCAAGGAAAGCGCGGGCAAGGCCCGGCTGCACACCTGCCTTGACCAGTATAATGCCAACAAGGCGACCAATGCGAATGGCGGCCTGCGCTGGATCGAGCGTGGGGGCGGGTACTACAGCGTGTGCAATACCCACCTGAAGGGCTGACACCTGTTGTCCAGCCAGCCCCTGCATGGCCCGCATCACCGGCAGGCAGGGGCTGGCGTGTCATGAAGACAACCTGAAGGACTGCCTGAAAAACAATAGAAGTTTTTGGGTGTCGCCTTTTTCAAAAAGGCGACGTCCTTTCGAAGCTTTTTGCAAAAAGCTTCACCAAAAACTTTCCTGACTTCAGGGGATTGCACGGACAGTATCCAGAACGTTGTTTCTATCGGTCCGGATATTTCCTGGCCGGGGACAAAGGGACATGCGGTTTCGCCCGCGTCCCGTGCGCGGAATCCTGGGCAGGGACCGCAGGCCGGACAAAGGCCTGTCCCGTGGCATAGGAAATCCAGACCCGATGGAGCGCGAACCAGTCGGAACCAAGCAGCATTTCCAGTCCCTCGCGCAGGGGGGCCACCGTCATGACGGTATTGCGTTCCAGTTCATGGCCGATCTGCAGGCTGCTGAAGCGATGCCAGTGATAGACATCCTCGTGCCCGTCAATGCCGCTGGTGATCCCGCCGGGATCGGTTTCAAGCTGTTCCGCGCGGACGCCAAGGCGCGCCGCCACTTCGGGCGAGACAATGCGTGAGCGCGCGCCGCTGTCAAGCAGCGCCTTCACCGGCTGTCCGTTAAGGCGGATATCCAGCATGAAGCGGTTTTCCTGCCGTTGCAGGGGAAGCGTATCGTACCATCCGGCCCATGCCGGGGGCTGCGCACAGGCGACGGAACCCGCATGCACTTCCCACAGACCCATCTGTCCGTTGGGGACATCCATGTCGAGGTCGAAATGCGACAGCACGTCCCCCCCGATCAGCCCGCCCACGGGCGGGGTTATCATGGGTTGTCCGGGCAGTACGCCCACAGGCGCGGACATGGCGCCGAAATCCACCCCGCCGATTCGCAGGTCCGGCACGATGGCGTTGGGCGTTGCATGGACTGTGCCGCCCGTTCCGTGCACCACCGTCTGTTGCGCCGGATCAAGGCCGAGGCGCAGGCGATGCACCATTTCGGGCGTCAGCAGGCCACCATCCGATCCCGTATCCACCAGCAGACTGAGTTCACGGCCCGCCACCTCCGCGACAATCGAAAGGTAACCGCCATCGTTGCGCAACGGGATCTGCGCGATATGCCTGCGTGAACATACGCGCCCTTCGTCCTGCGCCCATGCCGGATGCGCGGACACCGCCTGCGTGCCAGACAGCACGGCGGCGCACAGCGCGATGCCCCACGACCGGGCGCGGGGTCCAGGGGAACGCGACATCGCCATGCCTTACAGGCGGGTGGCGAACGAATCCGTCGCGTCCAGCAGGGCCGAGAGGATTCCGGGTTCGGACATGGCATGTCCCGCCGCGTCAACCAGCTGGAACGTGGCTTCGGGCCAGGCACGATGCAGGTCCCACGCGGTGCGCATGGGCGTGGCGATGTCATAGCGTCCCTGCACGATCACGGCCGGGATATGGCGGATCAGCCCGACATCACGGATCAGCTGTCCCTCCTCCAGCCATCCGCCATGGACGAAATAATGATTCTCGATCCGCGAAAATGCCGTGGCATAGCGGATGTCGGCATGCTGGCTGGCAATGTCGGGCATCGGCAGCAGGGTCAGGGTTTCGCCTTCCCACAGGCTCCATGCCAGGGCGGCGCGCGTGCGTTCCTCGCCATCGGGGCCGGTCAGGCGCCGGTGATAGGCCGCGATCATGTCGCCACGTTCCTGGGGCGGGATGGGGGCGATGAAACGTTCCCATTTGTCAGGGAACAGCCATGACGCCCCTTCCTGATAGTACCACTCGACCTCGGCGCGGCGCAGGGTGAAAATCCCGCGCAGCACCAGCGCCGTGACCCGGTCGGGATGCGTCTGGGCATAGGACAGCGCCAGCGTCGATCCCCAGGATCCGCCAAACACCATCCATGCCGGCGCGCCCGTCATTTCACGCAGGCGCTCGATATCGCCGACAAGGTGCCATGTCGTATTGTTTTCGAGCGAGGCATGCGGCTTGGAACGTCCGCATCCCCGCTGATCGAACAGCAGGATGCGGTAGCGCGCCGGGTCGAACATGCGGCGTTGCAGCGCCGAGCACCCGCCCCCCGGCCCCCCATGAAGGAATACGACAGGAATCCCGTCGGGATTGCCGCAAAGCTCCCAATAGACCCGGTGGCCATCCCCGGTATCGAGGTATCCATGGTCATACGGATCAATGGGCGGATAGGGCTGGCGGGGGAGCTGGCTCATGTCTTGAAAAACTCCGTTTTCCTGTGGCGGTAGCCTATATCCGCGCGCGGGGATGCGCACGCGTCCAGACGTCAAGCAGCCGTGACTCATCCGCAAGGGTATAGCGCTGCGTCGTGGACAGGCTGGCATGGCCCAGAAGTTCCTGGATCACGCGCAGATCGGCCCCGCCTTCCATCAGGTGGGTTGCAAATGAATGGCGCAGCGCGTGGGGGGTTGCATGTTCCGGCAGGCCCGCCATGTGCCGCCATGTCCGCATCGCGCGCTGCGCCACGGCAGGCTGCAGGCGGCCGCCCCGCACGCCGGGAAACAGCGGCGCATCGGGAAATGGCGCGGGGTGATGGCGCCGCCATTCCATCAGGCTGCGCCCCACCACGGGCAGGATCGGCACCATGCGTTCCTTGCCCCCCTTGCCCCGGATGCGCAGCACGCCCTCGTCCGCCCCGTCGCCCAGCGCCATGGCCCGGTCAAGGTCCGCGATATCAAGCGACAGAGCCTCCGAAATGCGCAGGCCGCAGCCATACAGCAGCAGGAACAGCGTCCCGTCGCGCACGCGCGCCATGGGCGTGTGCGCGATGTCGCCCACGCCCTGCGGTACCTCCAGCGCGTCTTCATGGTTCAGGGGCCGGGGCAGGGTCTTTTTCACGCGCGGGGCCGCCAGCAGGCCGGGCGCCGGGTTGTCCACGCCGTGATGCCGCGCGAGATAGCGGAAGAAGGAACGCAGTGCCGACACCCGGCGTGCGCGCGTGCGCGCGGCGCGGTCGCGGGTCGTGACGCGATGCCCCGGTCGCGGACGCAGGGCCTGGTCATGTTCGAACGCCAGCCATGCCCGCAGGTCGGCAAGGCTGATGCGGTCAAGCGCGGCGATATCCACCTCGCCCCCCAGATGGTTGCCGGCAAACGCGATGAAGCGTTGCAGGTCGCCGCGATATGCCTCGATCGTGCGGGGGGAGGCGCGGCGTTCGTCAGCCATCCAGTCCAGAAAACATGCACATGCCTGCGTGGCCATCATGTTGCGTCATCCTCCCCTGCCACGAACAGCCGCCCCCTGCCCTGCAACCTGCCAGCCCGGCGGCCCGTCGCGCCACCACCATGGCGTTCATGTTCCCATGTGCATCCCCATGCAACAGCAGACAAGACATCCGTGCCCCGCGACGCTAGAAAACCGCATGCCGCGCCGCAACCACACGCCTGACCTGATGGAGTCGCAACCGGGTTCGCCCGCCCCGTCGCCCACGGCGCGGCGGGTGCGGGTCATGCTGCCCCTGCCATTCGCGGGCGCGCTGGATTACCGCGCGCCAGCAGGCCTTGACCTGCAACCGGGCGATATCGTCAGCGTGCCGCTGGGCCGCCGTACCGAAACGGGCGTGGTGTGGGACATGGAACTGCGCCTGCCGCCCGAATTCATGCCGCCCCCCATGCCCCCGGTCGCAGCGGGCCGCCTGCGCGCGGTTGGCGGCCGCCTGGACCTGCCACCCATGCCCGCCCCCCTGCGACGCTTCATCGACTGGGTCGCGGCCTATACGCTGTCGCCGCCGGGCATGGTCCTGGCGATGGCGCTGCGCACCAGCACCACGGCGGCCGCCCCGCGCCCGGCGGCGGGGTGGAAGGTGGCCGGTGAAATCCCGCCCGGCCTGCGCCTGACGCCCGCGCGGCAGAAGGTCCTCGACATCGCGCGGGCCGGAACTCCCATGTCCACCACCGACCTGGCCACCCGCGCCGGGGTGGGCGCCAGCGTCGTGCGTGGCCTTGCGCAGGCGGGATGCCTGCATGAAGTGGTCCTTCCGGCGCCATGGGCGTTCGCGACGCCGGATCCCGCCCATGCCCCGCCGGTGCTGGAGGGGGAACAGGCCGACGTCGCCCGCGCCCTGCGCGATACGGTGGCGGAAGACCGCTTTTCGATCACGCTGCTCGAAGGGGTGACCGGATCGGGCAAGACGGAAATCTATATGGAGGCCATTGCCGCATGCCTTGAAAAGGGGCTGCAGGTGCTTGTGCTGCTGCCTGAAATCGCCCTGTCATCGCAGTGGACCGAACGTTTCGAACGGCGTTTCGGCACCGCGCCCGCGCTGTGGCATTCGGATCTGGGTCCGCGCCTGCGCCGGGTCACGTGGCGCGCCGTGGCCGATGGCGAGGCACACGTGGTTGTGGGCGCGCGGTCCGCCCTGTTCCTGCCGTTCGTGCGCCTTGGCCTTATCATCGTGGACGAGGAACACGAGACCTCCTTCAAGCAGGAAGAAGGCGTCACCTACAACGCCCGCGACATGGCGGTGGTGCGCGCGCGCATGGACAACGCGCCCATCATGCTGGTTTCCGCGACACCCAGCCTCGAGACACTGGCGAATGTCGGGGCCGGACGCTACCGCCACCTGCGCCTGGGCGCGCGACATGGCAATGCCTCCATGCCGCAGGTACGTACGCTCGACATGCGCGCCAGTCCGCCCGAACGCGGGCTGTTCCTGTCGCCTGTCCTGACCGACGCCATCGCCCGGACCATCGGGCGGCAGGAACAGGCGATGCTGTTCCTCAACCGGCGCGGGTACGCGCCGCTGACGCTGTGCCGCACCTGCGGGCACCGGATGCAGTGCCCGAACTGTACCGCGTGGCTGGTGGAACATCGCGCGCGGCGCATCCTGACATGCCATCACTGCGGCCATCACGAAGCGATGCCCCCCGCCTGCCCCTCGTGCAATGCCGAAGATAGCCTGACGCCCATCGGCCCCGGCGTCGAACGCATTACGGAAGAGGCGCGCGCGACCTTTCCCGACGCCCGCATCCTTGTGATGGCCAGCGACACGCTGCATGGTCCGGCGGCCACGGCCGAAGCGGTCGACCGCATTTCCCGGCGCGAGGTGGACCTGGTGATCGGCACGCAGATCGTCGCCAAGGGATGGCATTTCCCGCACCTGACGCTGGTGGGGATCGTCGATGCCGACCTCGGCCTTGGCGGTGGCGACCTGCGCGCGGCGGAACGCACGGTGCAGCTGCTGCATCAGGTGGCCGGCCGCGCCGGCCGGGCGGAGGCGCAGGGCCATGTCCTGCTGCAGAGCTATGTCCCGGACCACCCGGTGATGGAGGCCCTCGTCTCCGGCGATTTCGCAAGTTTCATGGAACAGGAAGCCGAACAGCGCAGGCCCGGATTCTGGCCGCCGTTCGGTCGCCTCGTCGCCCTGATCGTCAGCGCCGACACGCCGGAGGCCGCCGACATGACCGCCCGCGCGCTGGGGCACGAGGCCCCGCGCCTTGATGGTGTTCAGGTCCTTGGCCCCGCCCCGGCCCCGCTGGCGATCCTGCGCGGTCGCCATCGCCAGCGCCTTCTGCTGCGCGCGCGGCGCAATATCCCGGTCCAGCCGATCATGCGCGAATGGCTGTCGCGGGTGAAACCCGAACGCGGCGCGCGGGTGGACGTGGATATCGACCCGATTTCATTCCTGTAGCCGCGCCCCAGGGGGCCGCCTGAAAAGACAGACCAGAAAATACCCTGAAATCATAAAAGTTTTTGGTGAAGCTTTTTGCAAAAAGCTTCGAAAGACGTCGCCTTTTTAGATAAAAGGCGACACCCAAAAACTTTTGTTTTTAATCAAGGGACAGTTCTTCAGACAGCCGGTTAGCGCGCGTCCGACGCCTGCGTCATCCCCTTGCGCACCAGCCCGTCCACCGGACGCCCCGCCAGCGACAAGGCCACGGCTTCGGCCATGCGGATGCCATCGATGCCCGCCGAAAGGATGCCCCCGGCATATCCGGCGCCCTCGCCCGCCGGATAAAGCCCGTGCGTATTGATGCTCTGCCCGTCCGGACCGCGCGGGATGCGCAGGGGGGAGGACGTCCGGGTTTCAACCCCGGTCATCACCGCGTCGTTCATCGCGAATTCCGCCAGCTTGCGGTCAAAGGCAGGCAGCGCCTCGCGCAGGGCGGTGATCGCGAATTCCGGCAGGCAGGCGGACAGGTCGGTCGGCGTGACACCGGGCCGATAGGATGGCGTGACATCGCCAAGCGAGGTCGAAGGCCGGCCGGCAAGGAAATCCCCCACCGTCTGCGCCGGGGCGAAATAACGCCCCCCGCCCGCAAGGAACGCCTGGCGTTCCCAGTGCCGCTGGAACGCGATCCCCGCCAGCGGGCCACCGGGATAATCCACCTGCGGGCTGACCCCCACCACGATCCCGGCATTGGCGTTGCGTTCGGCGCGGGAATACTGGCTCATCCCGTTGGTGACGACCTGCCCTTCCTCCGACGTGGCGGCGACCACGGTGCCGCCGGGACACATGCAGAAGGAATAGACCGCGCGTCCGTTGGAGGCATGATGCACCAGCCGGTAATCTGCCGCCCCCAGCAGCGGATCTGGCGTGCGGGTGCCATAGCGCGCGACGTCGATGACCGATTGCGGGTGTTCGATGCGCACGCCGATGGAAAAGGGCTTGGCCTCCATCGCGACGCCCGAGGCATGCAGGCTGGTGAACGTGTCGCGGGCGCTGTGACCGATGGCGAGGATGACATGCGTGGATTCGATGACGTCACCATTGGTCAGGCGCACGCCTTTCACCCGGCGGACGCCGTCATGCGTTGCGACCAGCAGTTCGTCCACATGCGCGCCGAAATGGTATTCACCGCCCAGCGCCTCGATCTCCGCGCGGATATGCTCCACCATGGAGACGAGGCGGAACGTGCCGACATGCGGGTGGGAGATATAGAGGATCTCCTCCGGCGCACCGGCGCGCACGAACTCCTCCAGCACCTTGCGCCCGTAATGGCGGGGATCGCTGACCTGGCTGTACAGCTTGCCGTCGGAAAACGTGCCCGCGCCGCCTTCACCGAACTGCACGTTGCTTTCGGGATTGAGGATGGATTTACGCCACAGGGCGAACGTATCGACGGTGCGTTCGCGCACGACCTTGCCCCGTTCGACGATGATGGGACGCAATCCCATCTGCGCCATGACCAGCGCCGCCATCAGGCCACATGGCCCCGCCCCGATCACGACGGGGCGGCTGTATCCGGGGCGTGAGGCAAGGTCCGCCCCGTTTTCGATGCCGAAACGGTAGCGCGTATCCGGCGTGGCCGTGATGTCGCGCGCATCCGCGTGCGCCGCCAGCACCGCATCCGCGTCGCGCACGCGGCAGTCCACGGTATAGACCAGCATGATCCGTCCGCGCCGGCGCGCATCATGCCCACGGCGGAAGATCCGTACTTCCTCCAGCGCGTCGGGGGCGATGCCCAGGCGTGTCACGATGGCCTGTTCCAGCGCCGCGCGGTCATGGCCAAGGGGAAGGCGCAGTTCGGTAAGTCTGATCATCGGCAAGGGTCCATCGACAGGATGACGGTCCGGCAGGACGGGCGGACAAGATATGGCAAGGGCATATTATGACAGGGGCATATAACGGCAGGGGGCAAACACGCCGCGCCGCATGCAGATCGCCCATTGCCCATATGCGGCGCGCCTGCCATATCATGCCGACCCGGATGGGGCGAGAGTGCCCTGTCGCATTCGGGCATGACATGGCAATGCCGTTTCACATGCCCGATATGGTCCCATCCCCCCCGCGAGTTCCCGTTCCGCAGTCCGACCGCTGCCGGGGCAGAGCCTGAGGAAAGACCGTGCCAATGGGCGATAACCACCACGACGATTCGCACCATGACCACCACCATGACCACGCGTCCGGGGCAACGGCGTGCCAGCACGACCATGACGGACATGACCATGACGGGCACGAAGGACACGACCATGCCCACCATGGTTTCGGCCACCATCACGTCCATGCCCCCGCGTCGTACGGCCGGGCGTTTGCGCTGGGAATCGGGCTGAACCTTGTCTATGTCATCGCGGAGGCGATCTGGGGCATCGCATCGCACGCGCTGGCCCTGCTGGCGGACGCGGGGCACAACCTGTCGGACGTGCTGGCGCTGGGTGCGGCATGGCTTGCAGAAGTCCTGTCGCGGCGGTCCCCCACCTCCAATTTCACCTATGGGCTGCGGCGGTCGTCCATCCTCGCGGCACTTGGAAATGCCGTCGCCCTGCTTCTGGTGACGGGGGGCATCATCTGGGAATCGGTGCTGCGGCTGGTCCATCCCCACCCGGTCGCGGGCATGACGGTCATGGTCGTCGCGGCCATCGGCATTGCCGTCAACGGCCTGACGGCAATGCTGTTCGCCCGCAGCGGCAAGGGGGACCTGAACCTGCGCGCCGCCTTCGTGCACATGGCGTCCGACGCGCTGATGTCGCTGGCGGTCGTGGTGTCGGGCGGCCTTATCCTTATGACCGGCTGGCTGCGGATCGACCCGGTGGTCAGCCTGCTGGTGTCGGTTTCCATCGTGGCGGCGACATGGTCCCTGCTGCGCGATTCGCTGGACATGGCACTGGACCGGGTGCCACGGTCCATCGACCGCATGATGGTGGAATCCTACCTGCGTGGCCTGCCCGACATCGTGGACCTGCATGACCTGCACATCTGGCCCATCAGCACGACGGAAACCGCGCTGACGGTGCATCTGGTGCGCGACGAACATGCCCCGGCCATGAACAGCCGCATGCTGCATGACATCGCACGCGAACTGAAGACGCGCTTTGCGATCGTCCACCCCACCCTGCAGATGGAAACCCGCCACGACGCGACGCTGTGCGTCCTTGCGGAGGCGCACAGCGTATGAGCGAAGCCACGGCCACTACCGCCACGCCGTCGGCGGGTGGCGCATCACGCAACATGATCGCCTGGGTCACTCTGGGCGTCAGCATCGTCGCGCTGGCGATGAAATACGCCGCATGGCGCGCGACCGGCAGCGTGGCGCTGTATTCCGACACGCTGGAGACGATCATCAATGTCGTCGCCGCCGTGACGGGGCTGTGGGCGCTGCATGTCGCAAGCCTCCCGCCGGACGCCAACCACACCTATGGCCATTACAAGGCGGAATACCTGTCAGCCGTCGCCGAAGGGGTGCTGGTGGTCATGACCGCCATCACCATCGGGCACGAGGCATGGAAGGGATGGTTTTCGCCCCACCTTCCGACCAATTCCCTGATGGGCGTCCTTTTCAATGGCGGGGCGGGGGTGCTCAACCTCGCATGGGGGACGGTCATGATGGCGGCGGGACGGCGGCACCAGTCGCCCACCCTGATCGCGGGGGGGCAGCATGTGCTGTCCGACGTGTGGGCATCCGCGGCACTGGTCGCGGGCTTCATCCTGATCCCGCTGACGGGATGGGACCGGCTGGACAGCATCCTGGCGGGACTGATCGCGCTGAACGTCCTGCGCACGGGATGGGACATGATGCGCACGTCGATTTCCGGCCTGATGGACGCAGCCCCCGACCCGGAAACGTTGGCACGGATCCGCCAGATCATTTCGGCCAACGCCTCCGGCGCGATCGAGGCGCACGATATCCGCGCGCGCACCGTGGGCGCGATGACCTTCATCGAATTCCACCTTGTCGTCGCAAGCGACATGACGGTGGAAGACGCGCACCAGATCTGTGACCGGATCGAGGAAGCCCTGCGCGGCGACCTGGGCAGCGCGCTCATCAACATTCATGTTGAACCCGAGCGCAAGGCCAAGCATAACGGCGTCGTCGTCCTGCCCTGACGGCCCCCGGCCGTGGGAAAATCCCCCGCCGGCACGACGATGTGATACCGAAACCCTGCGACCGCACGGCGGTTCAGGGTCATTATGACGGCCATTCGCAACACCACCAGCCCCATGGATTCAGTCCCATGGATTTACAGGGGAAACCGATGTCCGGCGGGTGGCCCCCGCGCGGATCATCCGCGCCGGAAGGCGCCCGACAGACAGTAACGACCGGCGACCTCCGCCCTCCTGCCCGTCAGGATGGTTCCGGTTCCACGCATGACCTGAAAGCCCTGACCGGCGATGAAACCTGACCTTACCCCCGCCCGCAGGCGTCACCTGCGGCGTTCCGCACGGATCACCACGGAACAGTGGCGACGCAAGCTGGCATGCTGGAGCGCTGCCGTCATGGTGGGGATGGTGGCGGTCGGATTCGCCCTTGCGGCGGATACGGCGGCCAGCATCCGCACCCACCTGATCACATGGAACCCGTGGATCATGCTGGTTGTCACCCCCGGCGGCCTGGCGCTGTCGTCATGGCTGACACGGACATGGTTCCGGGGCGCGCAGGGCAGCGGCATCCCCCAGACCATCGCCACGCTGAACCTGACGAATTTCGCCGTCGTGGACCGGCTGCTGACGCTGCGCGTGGCGTTTGGCAAGATCGCGCTGACGACGCTCGGCCTGCTGGCGGGGGCGTCGATCGGCCGCGAAGGCCCCACGGTGCAGGTCGGCGCGGCCATCATGCATACCTGCGGGCGGTGGCTGAACCTGTCGACCGTCAGCATGCGTCGCGGCCTGATCCTTGCGGGCGGGGCATCGGGCGTGGCGGCCGCGTTCAACACGCCGCTGGCGGGCATCGTCTTCGCCATCGAGGAACTGAGCCATTCGTTCGAGCAGCGCACCAGCGGCACCATGCTGACCGGGGTGATCCTGTCGGGCGTGACCGCCATCGCGCTGGTGGGCAACTATACCTATTTCGGGCATACCGACGTCAGCGTGCCCATCGGCATAAGCTGGATCGCGGTGCTGACGTGCGGGATCCTTGGCGGTGTGGGCGGCGGGGTGTTTTCCGCCATCCTGATCCGCGCCACGGCGGGGCTTCCCGGTGCGCTGGGACGTTTCGCCAAGGGGCATCCCGTCGCCTTTGCCGCCGCATGCGGGCTGGCGCTGGCGATCCTGGGCATCGCGTCAGGCGGCATCACCTATGGCACGGGGTACTATCAGGCGCGCTCCGTCATCGACGGGCAGGCGCACTATCCCGCATCCTTCTTCATCCTGAAGTTCATCGCCACCATCATCTCCTACTGCTCCGGCATACCGGGGGGGCTGTTCGCGCCCTCGCTTGCCATCGGGGCCGGATTTGGCGGCTGGGTGGCGCAGTTCCTGCCCCATACCACGCCCGGGGCGGTCGTCCTGCTGGGCATGGTCGGGTATTTTTCAGCGGTGGTGCAGTCCCCGCTGACCGCGTCGGTCATCGTGATGGAAATGTGTGACAATCAGGAGGTGACGCTGGCGCTGCTGGCCACATCCTTCCTCGCCTATGGCGTATCGCGCATGATCTGCCACCACTCGCTCTACAGCGCGCTGGCGGAATCCTTCCTCGGCGGTGTTGCGAAACAGCAGCCCACGCCGCCGCGCAGGCCCGCTACGGGGCCTGGCATCGATGTCCCGCCCGTTCAGCAGGCGGAAATCCGGCGGTAATATTCAAGCCAGCGCCGCGTCACCGCCGCACGGGTATAGCTGGCCTCGTAATCCGCGTATCCCCCGGCAATGATGCGCGCGCGAAGGGACGCGTCGTCAAGGACGGCGCGCAGTGCGCCGCGCAATGCCCCGACATCGTCGATCGGCACCAGCATGCCATTTTCGCCATTGCGCACATGCGCGCGCGGCCCGGCGCTGGCGCACGCGACCAGCGGCGCGCGCGCCGACCAGGCATCAAGGATCACCGTCCCGAACGGTTCATAGCGGGAGGGCAGGACACACACATCCGCCGCCGCCAGCAGCGCGCCGCGATCCGTCCGCCACCCAAGGAAGCGGACACGCGATTCCACCCCCAGCCGCCGCGCCAGTTCCCCCAGCGCGTTGCGCAGCGGCCCTGTCCCGGCCATCCACAGGTAACAGTCCGGCAGGTCACGCAGGGCATGCAGCAGGGTTTCCAGTCCCTTGGCCTCATGCAGGCGCGACAGGCTCAGCAGCACGCGCGCATCCGCCGGCGTGTCCAGCGTCTGGCGTGACAGCGGGGCTGCGACCTCCACCGAGGGGAAGGTCGGGATATAGGCGACATGATCGTCCGCGATCCCGCGCGCGCGCATCGACCGCGCCATGTCGGGGGTGCATCCCACGAACCAGCGACAGTGCGAAAACGCGCGCAGGTCCTTGTAATTCCCGAACCAGCCGATGACCTGCGCCGCGGCACCCGCATCGCGAGGGGTCAGTTCGGCGGCGCGACGCAGCCAGCAATGCACGATATCGGGACGGTACCGCGCGATCACCCCGCCCATGCGGCGACGCTGCATCAGGGCAAAAGGCGGGCGCATGACATCGGTGATGACATCCACCCCCGCCGCACGCAGTTCGCGCACGCGCGGCGCGTCGGGACGCATCACCACGCATTGCGCCAGACCTGCCTGCTGCAGGCTGAGGATCACGTCCGTCGAATACAGCTCCGCCCCGCCATTTCCCCGGCCCGCCATGACATGCAGGACACGCACGGGGGGCACCACAGCGCCCGTGGCGTCCGTGGCGTCGTCCGGGCGCGCCATGTCGTTCAACGCGCGGACAGGTCCACGATCGCGATGCGTCCTTCCTCCGTCCCGAAGGCAAGGGCGCAGCCATCGTCGCTGAAGGCCAGCGCGGAAATGGGGCCGCCACCCGCCGTGCAGACCGGCAGGATCTTCTGCGCCGTGGTATCGGCCAGCAGCACGGTCCCGTCGGCAAAGCCCGCCGCGACGATATCATGGACGGGATGGGTCGCCACGCGGGTGCAGATCACGCCCGGCACACCACCCAGTTCCGCCGGCGCCTTGCCCATCGGGCCACCGCCAAAGAACGGCCACATCACCACGACGTCCGCGCCACTGGTCACAAGCCATTTGCCATTGCGGGTAAAGGCCATCGACGCCACCTTGGCGGGATAGCCGCTCATGCGCATGTTGTGCCCGTCCGACAGCCGCCATCCATGCAGTTCGGATTCCTGCATCGATGTCACCAGCGCCTCGCCCTCGGGGTGGATGACGACGCCGATATGGCTGCCCTTCCATTCCAGCTGGCGCGGCGTATCGACCTTTGCATGGACGAACCACATCGTCGCGCCATTGTAATGCGACGCGGCGATGCGCTTGCCCTTCGCGTCAAAGGTGATGCCGCTGACGGTAGAGGGATGGTCCAGCGTCTTGAGCGTCGTCTCTCCCGACGCATCGCGCAGTTCCACCTGACGGCCCGCGACAAAGGCGATCACGCCACCCTTTGTCGCGTCCTTCGGGTTGGCCCATGTCGCGACATGCTCGACCCAGCGGCGTCCCCGCACCAGTTCGCTGACCGTCCCGTCGGCGGCGATGCGGCGCAGGGTGTTGTCGTCCCCGCCCGTCAGGAATCCCCCCGGCGCGGCGTCCGCCGCCACGGACAGGACCGCGCCGTCATGGACGGTCGTCACCTGCCACGCATCGGCCTGCCCCCAGTCGGCGCGCGGGGCGACGATGATATCCCCCTCCCCCGTTACGAAGGCGACCTGCTGGCTGTCGCGCGAAATGGCGCAGCCGGTCACATGGGCGTCCAGCGTGCGGGTCGCGCCGCGCCGTTCCAGAAGGGAGACGGGCGCGGCCTCATTCATCCGGTCACTCATTTCGCACGGCAGCTTTCAAATCCGCGACGCAGCTGCGGACGGTTGAGGTTGCGTCCGATGAACACCAGACGGGATTCCGGCTTCTCGCCCTTTTTCCATGGCCCGATGAAACCGCCATCGGCCATCATATGCACCGCCTGGAACGCAAACCTCTGCGATTCCCCGGCATAGTTCAGGATGCCCTTGGCGCGCAGGATATCCGCCCCCTTCTCCTGAAGCAGCGCGCCGATCCATGCCTGGAACTTCGCCCCGTCAAGCGGTTCTTCCACCACGAAGGACATCGAGGTCACGTCCTCCTCGTGGTGATGTTCGCTCTCCTCCAGAAAACGCGGCGCCTGCTGGAGCGCGCGCTGCAGGTCAAATCCCCCCTGGTCCAGCACATCGCTGAGCGGGACATCCCCGCGCTGCGCGCGGTGCAGGCGGGCCACGCCATTGATCGCGCGGATACGCGATTCGATGGTCGCCAGCGCCACTTCGTCCACAAGGTCGGTCTTGTTGAGGATGATGACATCGGCAAAGGCGATCTGGTTCACCGCCTCCGGGCTTTCATTGAGCGTCTGGAGCACGTTGTAGGCATCGACCACGGTCACGACCGCATCCAGCCGCGTCTTGCCGCGCACGTCCTCGTCAACGAAAAAGGTCTGCGCGACGGGGGCGGGATCGGCAAGGCCGGTCGTCTCCACGATGATGCCGTCGAACTTGCCCCGCCGCTTCATCAGGTTGCCAAGGATACGGATCAGGTCACCGCGCACGGTGCAGCAGATGCAGCCGTTGTTCATTTCGAACACTTCCTCGTCCGCATCGACGACGAGGTCGTTATCCACGCCCAGTTCCCCGAATTCGTTGACCACGACCGCGTATTTGCGGCCATGTTCGGCGGTCAGGATGTGATTGAGCAGCGTCGTCTTTCCCGCGCCCAGAAATCCGGTCAGGACCGTGACCGGCACAAGCCGGTCGGTATCCGGCGATGCCTGCGTGGCGTCCGACATGGTGTACTCCATCAATCTGCGTAATTGTAATTCCTGCATATAGGCATACGGGGGCGCCTGTCACATACCCCCCCATGCAACAGGGTCATGCACGCGGCCCCAGACACGCGGCGCGGACCTGCCAGCGGATGGCCCGCGTCCGCGCAAGGTCGTACCGCCGCGCCTGTTCGCGCCCCCGCGCCGACAGCGCCACCCGCGCGGGGGACGAGGCCATCAGGTCCGACATCGCCCGGGCCAGCCCTTCCACCGGGGTGGGGGGCACCAGCAGCCCACCATCGCCCACCAGTCGCGCCAGCGCGCCATTGGGCGAGGCAATCAGGGCCGTTCCCGCCGCCATCGCTTCAAGCGCGCTGACGCCAAACGGCTCCGCCCAGCGGACGGGCATGACCATGATCGCCGCGCGTCCCATGGCCGCCAGCACGTCGGCATGGGGGCGGTATCCCACCATTTCCACGCCCGCCGCCTCGGCCTGCGGGCGAAGCGCGGCGATGAACGGGGTTTCATCGGCATCCGCGAAAAAACGGTCCGCGCCATACATCACGGCACGCCAGCCGGGACAGGCATGGCGCACCATTGCCCATGCCTGCACGAACAGGTCCGCCCCCTTGTCCGCCACGACCCGCCCGGCGAACATGACCACGCGCTCACGCCCTGCATCGGGCAGGCAGGTCGCGGGCACGATGGTCCCGTTGGGGGAAAAGGCGACATCCCCGGCGCATTGCGGGGGCAGTCCGTCCAGAAAACGTTCCCGCAGCCAGTGCGACACGGCGGCAACGCGCACGCGACGCAGCAGGGCACGCCGCGCGCGGGGCGTACGCGCGAAACGCATCCCCTGCGGATCGTTATGCAGCACCAGCAGGATCGGGACGGAGGGAAAACGCCGTCCGAGGAACAGGGCCATGTCGGGACGGTTATGCACCTCGATCAGATCAGGCGACACCGCATGACGCCTGATGGCGCGCGCGACGGCATGGGCATACCGCCACAATGTGCCGCCCGGCGGCCATATCCCGATCGGGGCAGGCACGAAATGTCCCCCCGGCAGGGGCGTTCCCGTTATCGGGACGCCCACGACCACGTCATCCGGCCCCGCCATGGCCGTGACCTGCAGGCCGATCGCACCAGCAGCATCGGTGGCATATCCCTCGCGCCGGGGCAGTACCGTCACGACCTTCATGGCTTTGGCCGATGGTGCAAAGAATGTTCCCAAAGCCATCCGCAAAACGCCGCCTTCTGGCGAAATGGCGGCATCTGGAAATTTCCGTTGTTTTTTATCAAAGGGTTATTTTCAGGTCAGATCCGAAAGCGCGCCTCAGGGAATATCCTCGAACCGGGCGTTGCGCCATTCCTTCGGCTCCGCCAGCGCGTCCTGGTACCACTGGTCCACCAGCGGATGCGCCCGCACCGCCTTCATGTAGGCTACAGATTCCGGGGAAGGCGTGACCCCATAGGACAGGAAGCGCGAGACGATGGGCGCGAACATCACGTCCGCCAGCGTGAATTGCGGGCCGAACAGGAACGCGCCGTCCTGCCCGAAATCAAGGCGCGCCTCCGTCCAGATGGCGTCGATACGCGCGATATCGGCGTCGATATCATCCGTCGTTCCATTTGCCAGTGGCCTTGCGTTACGGCCAACATTCATCGGCATGGCCGCGCGCAATGCCCGGAACCCGGCATGCATTTCCGCCGCGATGCTGCGGGCAAAGGCACGGGGACGCGGGGACGCGGGCCACAGGGACGGCACATGATCGGCGCAGTATTCGCAGATCGCGATGCTTTCCCATACCGCAACGCCCCGATGTTCCAGATAGGGCACCTTGCCGCTGGGGGAAATCGTCTTGATGGCCGACGTGTTGCCATCATTGGACAGGGGAATGACGACTTCCTCCACATCCAGTCCCGCCAGCCGTACCGCAAGCCAGCCCCGCAACGACCACGAGGAATAGCGCCGCGTCCCGATGACCAGTGATCCTTCAGACATGCCTTCGCCCTTTCGTACCGGTCAGACAGTCAGGCCACGGGATCATGCCGACGGATGAATCCCCCGCCCAGCACCCGCGTCCCGTCATACATCACACAGGCCTGCCCCGGGGCAGGCACCGCCGCTTCGTCAAGGAGGACCGATGCCCCGCCGTCGGGACCGCGCCAGACGGTCGCGGGCCGCACGTCCTCACGCGCGCGGATCTGCACCCCGCAGCGCAGCCCTTCCGCCGGCGCGTCAACCAGCCAGTTCATGTCCCGCAGCCGCAGTTCGCGCGTAACGCCCTGCGTGCGCGGACCGATGACCACGCGGCGGCGGGCGGGTTCGATCCCCACCACCATCTGGCGTTCGCCGCCATGCATCGTCGCATCGCCCAGCCGGCGGCTCTGCCCCACGGTGTACCGCGCGACGCCTTCATGCGCGCCGACCACGTTGCCGCGCAGATCCACGATCTCTCCCCCGCCGCCAGTTTCCGGACGCAGCTTTTCCACCAGCGCGGCATAGGAACCATCGGGGACGAAGCACAGGTCCTGGCTGTCGGGCTTTCCCGCCACCGCAAGGCCGAACTGCTCGGCCTGCGCGCGCACGGCATCCTTGTCCGGCATGTCGCCAAGTGGGAAGCGCAGGAAGCCAAGCTGCTGGAGCGTGGTGGCGAACAGGAACCATGACTGGTCGCGCGTCCGGTCCACCGGGCGGTGCAGTTCCACGCCATCCGGCCCTTCGATGCGGCGCACGTAATGGCCGGTGGCCATCGCATCGACACCCAGGTCGCGCGCCATGCCCAGAAGGTCGGTGAATTTCACGCCCTGATTGCACGCAACGCACGGAACCGGCGTTTCACCCCCGGCATAGGCATCGGCGAATTTTTCGATCACGCTGTCGCGGAAACGCCGTTCGGCGTCGATGACATAATGCGCGATCCCCAGACGGTCGGCCACGCGCCGCGCGTCATGGATGTCGCGCCCGGCGCAGCACGCCCCCTTGCGCGCGCTTTCACGCGAATCATAAAGCTGCAGGGTCGCCCCCACCACATCATGTCCCTCCGCGACAAGGCGGGCGGCGACAACCGAACTGTCCACCCCGCCGGACATGGCGACCAGGATACGCATGGGTCCGCTATACTTTCAGATCAGGGAACGACAACCGGGCCTTCCTGCCTATCGAAGGCAGGGACCCGACGTCAAAGGAATTATCAGCCCGCCCGCGTCAGGATGTGTGCGGCAGGCGCACCACGAGGCCATCGAGCGCCTCGGTCATCACGATCTGGCAGCCAAGGCGCGAGGTCTTTTCAAGCCCGAAGGCAAGATCGAGCATGTCTTCCTCATCCTCAGTCGGGGGCGTCAGCTTGTCCGCCCACTGCGGATCGACAACGACATGGCACGTCGCGCACGCCAGTGATCCCTCGCACGCGCCTTCGAGGTCAATTCCGTTCTTGTGCGCGATTTCCAGCACCGACAGCCCGATGGGGGCCGCGACCTCGCGCCGGGTGCCATCACGTTCGACAAAAACAATATGCGCCATCATTCCATCCTGAACACAGTTCCATGCCCGGACATCCCTGCCGGGCCGCTCTTCCCCGCGCTACGTGTCCCCTGCCGCCGCGCGGCACAGGATCGCCGCCGCACGATCCACATCGGCGCGTGAGGTATAGCGTCCCACCGCCAGACGCAAGCTTCGCGCGGCCTGCGCCGCGTCCAGCCCCATCGCCGTCAGGACATAGGAAGGCACCAGTTGCGCCGAAGAACACGCTGAGCCGGTGGACACACACAGTTCGGGCGCGCGTGCCATGATATCAAGGGCGGTGGCGTTGGCAAAACGCAGGTTCAGGTTGGACGCAAGGCGGTGTTCCATGCTGCCGTTGACCTCCAGCCCCGGACACCCGGCCCGCAGGAGGTGGAGCAGGCGGTCACGCAGCATGCGCATGCGCGCGCCGTCCGCCGCCATTTCCTGCATCGCGATGTGGCATGCCGCGCCAAAGCCGATCAGCAGCGGCGCGGGCAGCGTGCCCGACCGCAGGCCCCGTTCCTGCCCGCCGCCCGAAAACAGCGGCGTCAGGCGCACGCGCGGGCGACGGCGCACAAACAGCGCCCCCACCCCTTTTGGCCCGTACATCTTGTGCGCGGAGACCGAGGCGAGATCGAGGCCGCCCACATCCAGCGCGATCTTGCCCGCCGCCTGGGCAAGGTCGCTGTGCATCAGCGCGCCCGCCCGGCGCACCAGTGGCGCAAGGGCGGACAGGTCATGGATGACGCCCGTTTCATTGTTCGCCGCCATGATGCTGACCAGCAGGGTCGGCACCTCCAGCGCGCGATGCAGCGTATCGGGATCAAGTCGCCCGTCCGCCCCGACAGGCAGGATGACGGGCTCGCACCCTTCGGCGGCAAGGTCGCGGACGGATTCCAGCACGCATTTATGTTCGGTGGCGACCGTGATGACGCGGCGGCGGGTCGTGCCCATGGACAGCAGGTGACGCACCGCCCCCTTGATGGCGAGGTTATTGGCCTCCGTCGCGCCGGAGGTAAACACGATCTCCCGCACATCGGCGCCCAGCAGAGCGGCAACGCGCGCGCGCGCGATTTCCACGGCGGCCTGCGCGCGCTGGCCGGCCGCGTGATCGGCGCTGTGCGGATTGGCGAACTGCAGCGTGAACCACGGCAGCATCTCCTCCACCACGCGGGGATCGCAGGGCGTTGTCGCCTGATAATCGAGGTAGATTTCCCCATCCGGCAATGGCGTGTGCAGTTGCTGTGGCGTATCGAGCATTGTCATCCCTCATCCCGCCACGTCGCGCGGCCGGAACGTCCCGATGGCCGGGCATTGTGGTGGCGGGTATCATCATGGCCACAGGTGGGAACGCGACGCGCCATCATCTAGCCCCCGCGCGGGCGGGAAGGCGCGCGGCCATGTCGGCATAGGCGGCCATGAACGCCCCCACCTGTTCCGCCGTGACGGACCATGGCAGGGATACCCGGATGGCGCATCCGGCCAGATCGTCCATGCCCATCGCAACCAGGACATGCGAACGCGCCACCTTGCCCGAGGAACAGGCCGACCCGGCGGAGACGCAGAATCCCGCCATGTCCAGTGCGATCAGCTGCGTCTGCGCCCGCCTGTGGGGCAGGACAAGGCATGTGGTGTTGGGCAGTCGCGGCGCGTCACCGGAACATACCACCGCGCCACAACTGCGCGCCATCCGGTCGATATCATCGCGCCATCCTGCCATGCGGCCCTGATACGCCGGGTCGGCACAATCGCGTCGCGTCGCCACCAGGGCGGCCGCCATGCCCGCGATCGCCGGAAGGGCGGGCGTGCCACCCCGCCGGCCCTGTTCCTGCCCCCCGCCCGCCAGCATCGGCGGCAGGGCAAAAAAGCGATCGCCCGCCAGCACGAGCGCCCCGGCCCCTTTCGGGCCGCCGAATTTGTGGGCGGAGACGGCCATGCTGTCCGCCCCCAGTTCACGCAGGTCCACCGCCATGCGTCCCGCAGCCTGCACCGCGTCCACATGCAGGCGCGCGCCATGGGCGCGACACAGGCGCGCAATCTCCGCGATGGGCTGGATCACCCCCGTCTCGTTATTCGCCAGCATCACGCACACCAGCGGGGCATCATCCCCCGACGCGCGCGCCAGCATGGCCGCCAGCGCGTCGGCGCGGACGACCCCGTGCCCGTCAACGGGAATGACCTGCCCACCGCGCGCGCTGGCGGCCATGCGCACGGCGTCATGTTCCGTCGCGCCATACAGGATCGGTCGCCCCTGGCCCAGCGCATCGATCGCCAGCACGTTCGCCTCCGTCCCGCCGGAGGTCATGACGCAGTTTTCCGCCGTGGCGCCGAAAATGGCCGCCATTTCCTCCCGCGCGGTTTCCATGACCGCGCGCGCCGCGCGCCCGGCGCGGTGAACCGATGACGGGTTGCCACCGACCCGCGCCGCCGCCGTCATCGCCTCCAGCGCCTCCGGGCGGAGCGGTTCGGATGCGTTGGCATCCAGATAGTAGAAATCACCCGCGCCGCCGTTCATTTCAGTCCCCGATCCATATGTCGCCAGCAATACCACGACATTACTTTGTGGTTTAAGTTTACGATTTATCTGGCAATTTGTGAATTGGCCTCGCTATAAGCTGCGCATCCGACCTGGCGGCAGGGCCGCGCAGGGCCGAATGAGACGTGACGCTGGCAGTCGCACATCGGCAGCCGCGTCCCCGTACACGATCGCAATAGCGGAGCGTAGATCATGAGGCAGCATCCATGCAGGCAGTCCGCGCCGGCCCTTCATCCGCCAGCCATGACGGCATGCGCATGACACCCATACCTGCCGCAAATGCAATGCTTACCCGACAAAGAAACATTTTTAATCACTAGGCCACGTCAGCATTATCAGGCCCAATCGGTATATATCCGGGTCCGCACACAGTCATCATGGCATCCGGCACGACCGGATGCGGATATTCATTTTGGATTTACTGCCGCCATTGCAGCTGACATCACGGCCGCGTGGCGTTCCCCGGGGTGGTTCCGCCGCCCGTGGGGGCAATTGAACAGCCGCCTGTCCGATGCGGGGCATCGTTATCGGAAGGAATGAAACGCCAACCGCCCCGGCGCCATGCCATCAGGCCACCGGGCAACCATATGCGGGATCTTATATGCCTGAGGTCATGTTCGCCGGCCCTGACGGCCGCCTGGAAGGACGCTACCATCATTCAAGCGAGCCGAATGCGCCGCTTGCGCTGATCCTTCATCCGCACCCGCTGCATGGCGGCACCATGAACAACCGCATCACCTATGCGATGTATCGCGAGTTCGAAAAGATGGGCTTTTCGGTCATGCGCTACAACTCGCGCGGGGTGGGGCGTTCGCAGGGGCGCTATGACGGGGGAATCGGTGAAATCTCCGATGCCGCCGCCGCCCTCGACTGGATGCAGATGGTCAACCCGAACGCGCGCGGCCTGTGGATCGCGGGATATTCCTTCGGCGCGTTCGTGGGCATGCAGCTGCTGATGCGCCGCCCCGAAATCACCGGCTGGATCAGCGTCGCCCCGCCCGCCAACCATTACGATTTCGGCTTCCTCGCCCCGTGTCCCTGCGGGGGCCTGATGATCGCGGGCGATGCCGACGAACTGGTCCCCGAACCCGCCGTGCACAAGCTGGTGGACAAGCTGAACACCCAGAAGGGGGTCGAGGTCGATTACCGCATCTTCAAGGGTGCCGACCATATCTTTGCCAACCATGCCGATGAGGTCGCGGCCGCGCTGGAAGATCACGTCAGCACCGTGATGAACCGCCACGCGCTGGCCCTGGCCGCCGACTGAGCATTCGCCGTTGCGCACGCCGGCGATGCGCACGCTGGCGATGCCCGTGCGCGGTCGGCCTGTATCCGGTGGTGCGCCGGCATGTCGCGTCATGGCATGTCCCTGCTGCGCCTGTCCGGTCGCAAAACCGGACAGGCGGTAATGTCGCCCGTTATGTCCCTGCCGTGCCGAACGCATGAAACGCGCCCCGGTTTCATCGGCCATGGTTTCATCGGCTATAGTTTCATCACAGGGCGCGACCGTGCTAGACCCCGTCGCATATCCGCCGTCGCGGATCGGTGACAACCCGCAGATACAGTAGAGATCATGCCCAAAAGCGAATTCCTCCGCGAGGCCGAGGCACGTGGCTTCATCTTCCAGTGCACCGACATGGAGGCGCTTGACGCGGCCATGCAGGCCGGGCCGGTCGCGGGGTATATCGGGTTCGATCCCACCGCGGACAGCCTGCATGTCGGCAGCCTGATCCAGATCATGATGCTGCGGCTCCTGCAAAAGCATGGGCACCGCCCGGTTGCCCTACTGGGTGGCGGGACGGCGCGGATCGGCGATCCCTCCTTCCGTGAGGAGGCGCGCCAGCTCATGACGGCGGAAACGATCGCGCACAACCTGCACGGGATCGAGGGATGCCTGCGGCAGTTCCTGTCCTTTGACTCCACCGGTGGGGCCATGCTGGCGAACAATGCCGACTGGCTGGACCGGCTGTCCTATATCGACCTGCTGCGTGACGTGGGCGTCCATTTCTCGGTCAACCGGATGCTGTCATTCGATTCGGTCCGCAGCCGGCTGGAGCGCGAACAGGGGCTGACCTTCCTCGAATTCAACTACTCCATCCTGCAGTCCTATGACTTTCGCGAACTCAACGCGCGTCATGGCGTGACGCTGCAGATGGGGGGATCGGACCAGTGGGGCAACATCGTCTCGGGCATCGACCTCGTGCGCCGGATGAACCAGCAGCAGGTGTTCGGCCTGACGACCCCGCTGCTGACCACCAGTTCGGGCGCCAAGATGGGCAAGTCCGCGCGTGGTGCGGTCTGGCTGTCGGCTGCACGCCTGCCGGTGTTTGAATACTGGCAGTTCTGGCGCAATACGGAGGATGCGGATGTCGGGCGTTTCCTGCGCCTGTTCACCGACCTGCCGATCGAGGAATGCGACCGCCTTGCCGCCCTGCCCGGCGCGGGCATCAACGAGGCGAAAAAGGTCCTCGCCACCGAAGCGACGGCGCTGTGCCACGGTCGCGCGGCGGCGCAGGAAGCGGCCGAAGCCGCGCGCCGCACGTTCGAGGAAGGCGCGCTGAGCGCCGACGCGCTGCCCACCATCACCCTTCCCGCCGCCACCCTGCGCGAGGGCATCGCGGCGTTCCGCCTGCTCGCGGACAGCGGCCTTGTCGCCAGCAATGGCGAGGCACGGCGCCTGATCCGTGGGGGTGGCGCGCGCCTCAATGATGAGGTCATCGCGGACGAGGGGCGCGTGATCGGCGAAGGCGACCTGCATGACGGCGTCCTCAAGCTGTCATCGGGCAGGAAAAAGCACATCCTCGTCCGCCCGGCCTGAGCGGTGGCACCGGACAACGGATGAGGCATCCCCATTCCGCCCGCAGGCCAGGGCCGGGCGCGGCTGACAATGTGACCGACGACGTGGATGGGCGGCAGGCGGACCTGTTCGCGTCCCCCGCGCCACCGCGACGCGAACCGCCCGCGCCACCCGACCCGACATGTCCCCTGCCCGCCGTCGCGCCGGATCTGTGGGCGCGGCTGTCGCGTTCGGGATTCCGCGCCAGATTCCATCTCGACGACAGGGACCGGGCCTATCTGCGCCGGCAGGGGCTGCAGGCCGTATCCCGCCATGCCACCGAATTCATCGCGACCCGGCTTGCCCCCGCCCATCCGCATAAGGACGGGCGGCAGACACCCTGGCGGGGCCATCCGGTTTTCGTGGCCCAGCACGCCACGGGCACCTGCTGTCGTGGCTGTATCGAAAAATGGCATGGATTTACCAAGGGGCATGACCTGCAACCGACGCAGCAGGCCTATATCCTGGCGGTCATCCGTGGCTGGCTGATGCGCGAGGACCTGGCCTGCGCCCCAACGACTGATGCTCCCCCCGCTACGGACGAAGGTCCGCGGGCCGGCGTAGGGGCGGGCCGCACGCTGGCCCATACCGCGCCGTCATCGACCCATGCGACATAGGGGCGCGGCATCGGATTCGCCGTCTCCATCCGGCCACCGGGCGCATCCACGTCGCCATGCACACCGAATGTCCACATATGCAGCGGACAGACCAGCCGGTCATACATCACATATCCACCCGACAGCCGCGCGTTGCCATGGGGACAGCGATCGTCGAACACGCATGGCTGCCCGTCCTGTGTCGTCCATACCACCAGCGCGCGGCCCTGCGTCACGACGCGTTGTGGACGTTCACGCGCGGCATCGAGCGCGCAGAGCCTGACGGCATCGCCGAGCGCGTCCGGGGCACCTGTCATTTCCATCGCCTTCGCATCCTTTCCCACGATAAGGTATGATTTTACGCAACCCGGCAATGTCGTCTATCGTATCGTGACAGGCTTCCCGCCAAGGGCCGGGGCGGTTCCATCCCGCCCGGCCCCTGCACCGTCATCAACAGGATGAACCCACGCATGCCCGCAGTACCCAACCACGCAGAACTTCTGGACCGGCTTGGCGAGGTTGCGGTCCGGGTCGGGCTGAACATCGCCCATGGCCAGCAACTGCTGATCACCGCCCCGCTGGAGGCCGTGCCGCTGGTCCGGCGCATCACCGAACATGCCTATCGCGCCGGTGCGTCGCTGGTCAGCACCTTCTACACCGACGACGAAACCACGCTGGCGCGTTTCCGCCATGCGCCGGACGATGCATTCGACACGGCGGCGAAATGGCTGCATGACGGAATGGCCGATGCCTATCGCAATGGCGCGGCGCGTCTGGCGATTACCGGCGGAAATCCCATCCTGCTGGCGCGCGAAAACCATGAACGCGTCGCCCGCGCCTCCCGCGCGAATTCGCTGGCGGGTCGCGCGTCGATGGAACTGATCACGAATTTCGCCATCAACTGGAACATCGTGGCCTGCGCCACCCCCGCATGGGCCCAGCAGGTCTTTCCCGACCTGCCGGCCGATCAGGCGCTGGCGCGGCTGTGGGACGCCATCTTCGCCGCATCGCGCGTCACCGCCGACGATCCCGTGGCCGAATGGGCGCGGCATAACGAAATCCTGCACCGCCGGGCCGCGTGGCTGAATGAACGACGTTTCGCGGCGCTGCATTTCCGGGGGCCTGATACGGACCTTACGGTCGGGCTGGCGGATGGCCATGCCTGGGCGGGCGGATCGGAACCCGCGCGCAACGGCATCGTCTGCAACCCCAACATCCCGACGGAAGAGGTCTTTACCACCCCGCACGCCCGTCGCGTCAACGGCACGGTCCGCGCGACCAAACCCCTGTTCCATCAGGGAACGCTGATCGACGATATCGCCGTCCGTTTCGAGGAGGGCCGCATCGTGGAGGCCAGCGCCAGCGCCGGGCAGGAGGTGCTGACGCGCATACTCGATACCGACGAAGGCGCGCGCCGCCTGGGCGAGGTCGCGCTGGTTCCCGCGTCGTCCCCCATTTCCAGCAGCGGCATCCTGTTCCGCAACACGCTGTTCGATGAAAACGCGGCCAGCCATATCGCGTTGGGACAGTCCTATACCAAATGCATGCTCGACACCGACAGCCTGACAGAGGCGCAGCTGAGCGAGCGCGGCGCGAATTCCAGCTTCATCCATATCGACTGGATGATCGGATCAAACCGGATCGACGTGGATGCCATCACCCATGACGGCAGCCGCGAATCGTTGATGAAACAGGGGGAATGGACCAGCCAGCCATGACGTTCCGCACATACATCCTTGCCGCCGCCCTTGCGGTGGCCCTGCCTGCGCTGCCAGCGATGGCAGCGCCCGCACCCGCGGCGGCCCCGGCACAGGCACAGCCCGCGCCCGACCCGAAGGCGACGATGGCGCATGACATCAATGCCGCCGCGCAGTACCGCCTGCCTGACAATTTCTTTGCGATCATGATCCCGACCATCAAGGAGATCAAGGCGCGCAACGTTCCCCCGCCGGACACCAGCAACCTGTCCCTGTCGCAGACCATCGAACGCACGGCACAGACGGAACGCCTGATGCCGATCCTGCGCGACCATGGGCTGAGTGCTTCGGATTTCGTCATGGGCATCACCACATTCGGCATGACGACCGCCCTGATGCACCAGCAGGCCCCCAAGGGCGCGCCCGCGCTGAACCCCGCCAACGTGAAGCTGATCAACACCCACCCGCAGGAAACCCAGGCCCTGATTCAGGAAATGGGCGGCGAACTTTCCCAGCCCTGACGCCCTTCGCCCGCATCGCGCGTCAGCAGGGCAGCCGTGCGGGCGATCACCCTTTCCTGTAAAAACAGTTCCAGCGCGCGCTGGCGCCCCGCATCCCCCATGCGGCGGCGCAGCGACGCGTCGCGGGCAAGCCGCCCCAGCGCCGCCGACAGGGCCGCAACCTGCCCCGCCGGCACGCAAAAGCCGCTCACCCCTTCCACAATCTGTTCGCGGATGCCACGGATATTGCTGCCCACGACCGGCAGGCCACACAGCATCGCCTCGATCACCGTCATGGGAAGCCCCTCGAAATGGCTGGGCAGGACAAAGATGTCCGCCGCCGCCATCAGGTCCGCCACGTCGGCGCGATATCCAAGGCGCTTCAGCCGTGGCCCGAGTTCCGCCCCGGCCGCATCGAGGCACGCCCCCATGTCGGGACCATGATCGGTGGGCAGGCGCTCGCCCGCGATCCATAGCGTGGCTTCGGGCACGTCGCGCATCGCCGCCAGCAGTTCCGGGTATCCCTTGTGCCGCACCAGACGCGAAACCGCGAGGATGACGACATCATCCGCCGCAGCCCCCAGTTCGGCGCGCACCCTGCGGCGGGTCGGCGCATCGGGGCGAAAGACCTTCCCATCGCGTCCGTTGCCGATGGCCGTGGCATGCCGGTGTATGCCCAGCCGCCGCGCATCCCGCGCCTCCTCCTGCGAGACGGTGAGGTAGATATCGGTGATGCGTCCCGCCAGCCATTCCAGCACGAGCGCCAGCATCCGCCGCCATGCCGGTCCGGGCTGGTTGAACAGGAACCCGTGACAGGTATAGGCCACGCGCGGGACGCCACACAGCCACGCGGCAAAACGGCCCAGCAGGCCGCTGATGGGCATGTGGACATGTACCATGTCGGGCCGTTCCCGCCGGATCAGGCGGATCAGCGCCCCCAGCGCGCGCACCTGCGCCAGCGGGGAAAAGGAACGCGCCATGGCTACGGGTTCCACGCGAAAGCCATCGGCCCGCACGCCCGCCAGCAGCGGCCCTTCGGCGCAGGCCCCGACGACTTCATGTCCCTGGTCACGCAACCGGCGCATCAGCGGATGCAGGAAATGATACAGCGCGAAATCAACATTCGTGATTTCGAGGATTTTCATTCCCCGCCCGGGCGTCATTCGCGCTCCAGCCCCCAGCGGATCACGCTGCGCCTGCGGCCGGGCGGCACGTCCGCCGGCGCGGGAATATCCGGAATCCCGCTTCGCGCCGCAGGCGGGGCGTCAGGCATTTTTCCGGCCTCCTCCCCCTTGGCTACGGGGTCATCGACGCCAGCCGGCTGCCTGCGTCCGCCACCGGGTGTGACGCGCACGACAATCTGGGTGGAGGGCACCGGCCGCGTCCCGCCGGAATAGACGCTTTCCTCCACCGCGACTTCACCGCCCGTGGCGCGGAAACGCCATGTCTGCTCCCCCGCCTCCAGCACGACGGTGCCGTTCTGGGGATCGGGCTGGGCATAGACGGATGGATGCAGGTGCAGCCGCAGGACGAAGGCCAGTTCGCGTTCGCCCTCGATCGTTTCCTCGCCACGCAGCCCGTCGCCACCGCTTCCCAGATACAGCCGCCGGGAATAGGTCGCGCCCGCCGTTGGATAATATCCGTCATGCGACAGGGTGATCCAGTGCGCGCCTTCGCGCGTTGCATGCTCCACCTCCACATGGGCGGGGCGACGCGCCACGGTGCCGTCCTCATGAAAATCGGAGGAGGAAAGCCCCTCCACCTCAACGGTGGAATGGGCTGCCGTCTGGCGCAGCGCCTTTTTCCATTGCGGCAGCAGGCCACCGCCGCAATTGACGATCAGGCGCTGGCGCATGCACGAAAATTCCAGCGACAGCGTCCCCGCGTGCGCGTTGTGGTCATGGCCCGTGGGCGCGGGCGCGCCCGCGTCGATCAGCAGCAGCGAACGTCCCGCCTGCGCCCGCACGAATCCGCCATCAGGCATCGCATTGGCGACCACCCGCGTGCGCGTGGCCTGCGACAGCACCATCTCGATCAGGGTGGCGGTCCGTTCATGGCTGCCGTTGAACAGCGCCAGCCCCCCGTCGCCATGGCGCATGGCCCGCAGGACGGGGCTCATCTTGTCCAGCGCAAGGGCGACCGAATGGGGCAGCGCATGCTGGGCGGCCTGCATCATCGCGCGCATTTCCGCCAGTTCGCGCAACGCGCGCAGCTGTACCTCCGGACTGCGCTGGACATGCCAGCCATCGGGCAGGATCTGGCGTTCGACCTCCCCATCGATATAACGCCGGTACCGGCTGAGGAACCCGGTATATTCCGGCATGGCCACCGCCACCGCAAGCAGCCCCTTCAGCGCGGTCAGGGATTGCCAGTCATGGCATTCCGGCGGCAGCAGGGCGGCAATCGTGCGCCCCTCCACCAGCAGGCGCGCCATCAGGCGCTGGCGGAACTGGTCGCTGGCCGACGCGGCGAAGAAATCGTAATGACCCAGCCACGCCGCCACCCGCGCCCCCGCCACGGAACAGTCGCGCACCATGGGATGGGTGGGGGGATTGAGCAGCCAGTCATCCACCAGCGCGCGCGCACGCAGGCGCGCGGCATCGGTTCCCACCGCGCGCAGGTCGCGCAGCCAGCGGAAACTGTGCAGTCCCTCGCGAAACGCGGGTTCATATCCGGGGTTGTCCCACATTCCCGGCCCGACGGGATGGGTATATCCCGCCAGCGTCAGGCTGCCCTTGATGAGCATGGCGCCGATCCCGGCATCGCCCGGCCACAGGTCGCGGATGTTGTGGACCGGCGCGACAGGCACCCGCCCCTTGCCAACCAGCAGCGGCAGCCGGGCCATCGACAGACGCGCACCCTGTGCCAGCCGCTTCAGGACCATGTCGGATCCACCGCTCCGATGATGTGAACGCCCCTCACGCCGGGCGGGATGCCCCGCCTGTGCGCAGGGCATTGATGGCGCGGGCATAATCCTCCTGCCCGTAAACCGAGGTGCCGGCAATCAGGACATCCGCGCCCGCCTGCGTCGCAAGGGCGGCGGTTTCGGGCGTGATCCCGCCATCCACGCCAATGCGGATGTCACGTCCCGTGGCATCGGCCATTTCACGCAGGGTGCGGATTTTCCGAAGCTGGCTGGTCAGGAACTTCTGCCCCCCGAACCCCGGGTTGACCGTCATGACAAGGATCATGTCCACCAGGTCAAGCACCTCTTCCGCGGCCTCGGGCGGGGTGGCGGGACAGATCGCAAGTCCGGCCTTCACCCCATGGTCGCGCACGTGCTGCAGGGAACGGTGGGTATGCGGCCCGGCCTCCACATGGATATGGATATGATCGGCGCCCGCCTTGGCAAAGGCCGCGATATACGAATCGACCGGCGCGACCATCAGGTGCACGTCGAACGGCAGGCGCGAATGCGGACGCAGCGCGCTGACCAGCTGCGTGCCCATCGACAGGTTCGGGACGAAATGGCCATCCATCACATCCAGATGGAGCCAGTCCGCGCCCGCTTTTTCGACGGCAGCGACTTCGTCCGCCATGCGGGAAAAATCAGCCGACAGGACGCTCGGCGCGATAAGGGGAGAAGATAGAGCTGCCATACCTCTTTGATATCAGGAATATCGAAGACAGGCCATAGTTTTGCGAACCCCGCGCCCTTCCGCGTCAGGCCTTGCGAAAGCGCGCGGCGAAGAACCCGTCCATGCCGCCCTGCGCCGCCCACATGCCGGGATGCGTGCGCAGCCAGCCCTCCGCCGTGCGGGCCTGCGGCAGGAAGGACAGTTCCTCCGGCGTGAAGGGATCGGCGATCAGGCCCATTTCCTCCGCCGCGCGGGCGCAGGCGGGGCCTTCCTCCGGCTGGAGGGAACATACGGCATAGACCAGCCGTCCGCCGGGACGCAGCATGTCCCGCGCCGCCGCGATCAGGGCCTGCTGTCCCGCCGCCAGCCCAGCAAGGTCGCGCGGGCGCTTGATCCACATCGCGTCGGGGTGGCGGCGCACCGTGCCCGTCGCCGAACATGGCGCATCCAGCAGCACGGCATCGAGCGGCACGTCCGGCCGCCACTGCGTGGCGTCGCCGCGCACCGTCCTCACCCGGTCCTTCAGGCCCAGCCGCGCGAGGTTGGCGGCCAGGCGCTCCATCCTGCGGGCATCGCGTTCCACGGCGGTCACCTCCCCCCCGGCAAAGGCAAGCTGCGCGGTCTTGCCCCCCGGCGCCGCGCACAGGTCGGCCACGCGTTCCCCCGCCTTCACATCCAGCAGCCGCGCGGGCAGCGTGGCGGCCGCGTCCTGAACCCAGAACTCCCCTTCGGAAAATCCCGGCAGTTCCGTCACCCGCGTGCCGGCAGGGAACCGCACGGTGCCATTGGGCAGCACTTCGCCCCCCGGCGGCGGCAGGCAGCCGGGCCGCATCGACAGGTCGAGCGGCGGCTCCATCCCCAGCGCCGCCGCGATGGGACGCGCCATGCGCCCCCACGACGTCCACAGCCATGGCGGCACGTCGAGGCGTTCCTGGTCCAGCCCCTCCAGACAGGCATCGCCCTGCTGCGCGATGCGTCGCAGGACCGCATTCACCAGCCCGGCGAACGGCGCAAGCCCCCGCCTGCGCGCCAGCGCGACGGACGTCGCCACCGCCGCATGGACCGGCGTGCCCAGGAACAGGAGCTGCGCCACGCCAATCAGCAGGACGGCGCGCACGGGTTCGGGCGGTTCCTTTTTCAGGAAAGGCGACAGCACCTCCGTCGCGGTGCCCATGTGGCGCAGGACGGACGCGCCCAGACGATGGGCCGCGGCGCGGTCGCGCGGTTCCGCCTCCCGCGCCGTGGGGGAGTTTTCCATGGAGGTTTCAAGCATGCGCCGGTGTTCGATCACGCCGCTGACGATATCAAAGGCAATATCGCGGGTCGGGTCGGTCGCGGCGGCCCGCGCGCCACGCCCCCCCATGACGCGACGTCCGGACGAACGGGGTGCGGACGACGGCTGTTTCATTCTTTATCCTGCCCTGAAACTCGATACCAAGAAACTCAACCCTAAAACTCCGCGACGACGCGTGACCACGCCGGCATGGTCACGCACATGACACGCCGACGCCCGCGCCGCCACCCCGGCATACAGGTTTTTTGTCGATATGCCCCTTGTCGATATGCCCTGTCCGTTCGCGCGTCCCCCGCATTTGCCCCGCCATCTTCTCCCCATCGCATGATCGCGCGCCCCGCCCCCGATGGCACGCGGGCGCGCGACATGGTATCGGGACAGGTCCCATGTCCATCCCGCTCCATGCCGCCTCAATGCCGCGCGGAGCAGGGGCGGGAATGCGGGAACAAGGAATTTTCGATTTTTCCGATACAGGGGAAAGGGCGCATCGTGCAGGACACAACCATCCCGGCAGGGCCAGCGGGGAATGAAGCACCCGCGTCCCGCGCCACGGCGAGCCACGATATCGCACAGGCTCTTGCGACGGTGCGCGCGCGGATCGCGGCCGCGGCACGGCGCGCCGGACGCGATCCGGCGGACATCACGCTTGTCGCCGTCTCCAAGTTCCATCCACGTGAAAGCGTCGTCGCGGCGCTGCGGGCGGGACAGATGACCTTTGGCGAAAACCGCGTGCAGGAGGCCGCCGCCAAATTTCCCCCCCTGCGCGCGCAGTGGCCGGACCTGCGCCTGAACATCATCGGCGGCCTGCAGACCAACAAGGCGCTGGAGGCCGTGCGCATCGCCGACATGATCGAAAGCCTTGACCGCCCGTCCCTGTGCGATGCCATCGCGCGGGCGGCCGAGCGGACGGGCCGCCTGCCGAAACTGCTGGTGCAGGTCAATACCGGGGACGAGACGCAGAAATCCGGCGTCGCGATGGAAGGGGCCGATACCTTCATCACGACGGCAAAGGCGCGTTTTGGCGATGCGGTGGTCGGCCTGATGTGCATTCCCCCCCACGATCAGGACCCGATGCCGCATTTCCGCGCGCTGGCGGACCTTGCCGCGCGACACGGGCTGGCGGTGCTGTCCATGGGGATGTCCGCGGATTTCGAGCAGGCCATCGCGGCGGGCGCGACGCACGTGCGCGTCGGCAGCGCGATTTTCGGACCCCGCCCGGCCCATCCGGCCTGAAATCGCCTGACCTGAAATCGCCGGAATGGCACCCGCGCGGATACGGGCCTTGATGCCCCTCCCCCTTGTGGGTATGCGAAAGTACCGGGCATGATATTGCCTGTTTCTTGATATTCACTGCCGCGGAGCCGTCACGACATGACGCAACCCACGGGGCCAGACGCCCCCGGAAAACCGACGACGCCCGCCCATGGCACCCCTGCCGCGGACGGTAAGGCTTCGGACGGCAGGGCCACGGCCTCCCCCGTTCCGTCAAAAGTTACGGAATACGGCGCGGACCAGCACGAACATGCCGCGAACCCGGTGGGATTCGCGGCCCTGCTGGGCGTGCTGGGCGTTGTGTTCGGCGACATCGGCACCAGCCCGATTTACGCGCTGCGTTCGACCATCATGGTGGTGTCGCAGCACCACAGGATCGAGCCGTGGGAAATCCTCGGCGTCCTCAGCCTCATCATCTGGTCGCTGCTGCTGATCGTGACGGTGAAATACGTCATCCTCATCATGCGCGCCGACCATAACGGCGAAGGCGGCATCATTTCGCTGATGTCGATGGCGCAGCGCGTCGCCACGACCAACCGGCTTCGCGTGGCGTTGGGCATGGTGGGGATCGGCGGGGCGTGCCTGTTCTTTGGCGACGGCATGATCACCCCCGCGATTTCCGTGCTTTCGGCGGTGGAGGGGCTGGAGGTCAGCTTCCCCGCCGCGCGTGAACTGGTCATACCCATCGCGCTGGTCGTGCTGGTGGGGCTGTTTTCGGTCCAGTCCTATGGCACGGGCAAGGTGGGGACCATCTTCGGCCCCATCATGCTGGTGTGGTTCAGCCTTCTGGGTATCCTCGGGCTTACGCAGATCGTGCAGCATCCGGGCATCCTGCTGGCGGTGTCGCCCACCTATGCGGTGCAGTTCATCATCTATCACGGGTGGCTGTCATTCATCGCCCTTGGCTCCGTCGTGCTGTCGGTCACGGGGGCGGAGGCGCTGTATGCCGACATGGGGCATTTCGGCCGCCAGCCCATCCGCTATGCATGGCTGTTCTGCGTGCTGCCGTGCCTTGCGCTGAATTACCTGGGACAGGGCGCGCTGATCATCGCGGACCCGTCCAGCCTGACCAACCCGTTCTTCCTGCTTGGCCCGCACTGGCTGCAGGTGCCCATGATCATCCTGTCGACCTGCGCGACGGTGATCGCCAGCCAGGCCGGGATTTCGGGGGGCTTTTCCCTGTGCCGGCAGATCATCCAGCTTGGCTACCTGCCGCGCATGCGCATCACCCACACCAATGCGGAGGAAGAGGGCCAGATCTACCTGCCGGAGTTCAACCGCTTCCTGATGACCGGCGCGCTGCTCCTCGTGCTCAGCTTCCGCAGTTCCGACGCCCTGGCCTCCGCCTATGGCATCGCGGTGACGGGCACGTTCATGTGCACCTGCGTGCTGGCGATGGTGGTGTTCCGCCGCCTGTACCACTGGTCGCGCGCCGCCGCGATCACGACGTTCGGCGGCTTTTTCATCATCGACACGACCTTCTTCGCCTCCAACGCGATGAAAATCCCGCAGGGTGGCTGGGTGCCGGTGATGCTGGGCATCGTGCTGACGCTGATGATGACGACATGGAAGAAGGGCCGTCAGCTCATCATGAACCGGCAGAAGCAGGACAGCATGCCGATGAACTCCTTCCTTGCGCGGCTGCCGCAATCAAGGATCATCCGCGTGCCGGGAACGGCGGTGTACATGACCGCCACGCCGGATTTCGTGCCGGCGTGCCTTCTGCATAACCTCAAGCACAACAAGGTGCTGCATGATCACGTCCTGTTCGTGACGGTCCAGACCCTTGACCAGCCGGAGGCGGACCGTGGCCACCGTGTTGCGCTGCAGGAGCTTGCCCCCGACATGTATCGCATCATCCTGCGTTACGGTTTCATGGAAACGCCCAACCTGCCCCGCGCGCTGGAGGACCTGAAGGCAAGCGGGCTGGACTTCGACGCGCTGCAGGCCTCCTACTTCACCAGCCGCGAACTGCTGGTCCGATCCTCGGTGCCCAAGATGTCGCGCTGGCGCATGTCGCTGTTCCTGCTGATGGCACGCAACGCGACGCCCGCCACCGAATTCTTCCGCATCCCGCCCGACCGCGTGGTTGAGCTTGGCGTCCGCCTTGCCATCTGACGCGCCTTCGCACGTTCCCGCCCCGGCATCCTCCACCGGGACGGGCCTTGGGGCGGAGCAGACGCTGGCGCTTTATGTGCACTGGCCCTTCTGCCTGTCGAAATGCCCGTACTGCGACTTCAACAGCCATGTGCGCGACGTGATCCCGCAGGCGCGTTTCGGCAGTGCCCTGCGCCGCGAACTGCGGCACGAGGCGGGGCGCATCGGCCCCGACCGCGCGGGCCGGCCGGTGCTGGGTTCCATCTTTTTCGGCGGGGGCACGCCCTCCCTGATGGAACCCGCAACGCTGGCGGCCCTGCTGGAGGACGCGGGCGAACTGTTCCGCCTGTCCCCCGACATCGAAATCACGCTGGAGGCCAATCCCACCAGCGTGGAGACCGGCCGCCTGCGCGCCTTTCGCGATGGCGGGGTCAACCGCATTTCGGTGGGACTGCAAAGCCTGGACCCCGAGGCGCTGCGGTTCCTGGGCCGCGAACACAGCGTAACACAGGCCATCGCGGCGCTGGAGCAGGCGCGCGCGCTGTTCGGCCGCATTTCGTTCGACCTGATCTATGCCCGCCCGGGACAGTCGCTGCCGTCATGGCGGGCGGAACTGCGTCAGGCCCTCTCCCTCGTCTCGGACCACCTGTCGCTCTACCAGCTGACGATCGAGCCGGGCACCCGCTTCGAAAGCCTGTACCGGCAGAACCGTTTCCGCCTGCCTGACGATGAACTTGCGGCCCGCCTGTATGAGGAAACGGCCAGTGTCGCGGGACAGCACGGCCTGTCGGGATACGAGGTTTCGAACTATGCACGGCCGGGCGCGGAAAGCCGCCATAACATGACCTACTGGCGGTATGGCGACTATCTGGGGATCGGGCCGGGCGCGCATGGGCGCATGACGTCCGGCGGCGTCACCCATGCGACGCGCCGCCATCGCGCGCCCGAGCCATGGGCAAGGCGGGTGGAGGAAACCGGCAGCGGCCTGACCCATGAAGAGGCACTTGCCCCCCGCGAAAAAGCGCGGGAAATGCTGCTGATGGGACTGCGCCTGGATGAGGGAATCGCGGCCGGGCGTTTCGCCCGCCGCACGGGGATGAGCCTGCAGCAGGCAACGGACCCCGATATCCTGCGCGCGGCCCTTGATGAGGATTACCTGCAGTGGCGCGGGGGCGGAACACGCCTGCGCGCGACGGCGCAGGGACGCCTGCGCCTTGAAAGCCTGCTGGCGGCGCTGGTGGTATAGGAGGAGCGCGCCATGAAATGGCCAAGCCGGACTGTCTGGTCAGGGAAGGAAACCACCGCCGTGTCTTCTTCATTCATGTCGCCCCCGCCACGGGCCGCCGGCCTTTACGACAGGATTCACGACAGGGCACGCCATATGGGCCTGTGCCTGATGGGCGCGTTCGGCCTGTGGGCCGGGCTGCCGGCCGGATCGCATGCCGCCACACCGTCCGGCGCCGCACCGTCCCCCACCGGGCCGGAACTGGTGATCGAGGACAACGATTTCCTTGGCCCCGGCGGTTCGGACCAGCAGTCGATCATCCCGCTGCTGTTCAACCCGCATGTCCGCGTGCTGGGCTTTACGGTCGTCAGCGGCGACGGGTGGGAAAATGCGGAATCCGCCCACCTGCGCCGGTTCCTTGAAATCATCGGCCGCACGGACGTGCCGGTGGCCGACGGCGCGGTCTATCCGCTGGTCAACACGGTGGCCGCCCTGCGCGAACATGAGCACCAGTTTGGCACCATCCCGTGGAAGGGGGCATGGGGCGGGCTGGGCGCGATCGATTCCACCCCCGACCAGCAGCCGCCCCTTCCCCCGCTGAAGGAAGGCATGCCGCACATGCGGGCGGTAACGCAGAGCGCGGCGCAGTTCCTGATCGAACAGGTCCATGCCCATCCGCACCAGGTCACCATCGTCGCCGCCGGGCCGCTGACGAACCTTGCGCTGGCCATCCGGCTGGACCCGACCTTTGCCGAAACGGCGAAGAAGCTGATCTTCATGGGGGGCATGCTGGACACCAGCATGATGTCGGTGACGGGAAACGCGGATTTCGCCTCCGACTTCAACATGATTTTCGACCCCGAGGCCGCGCATATCGCCCTGACCGCGCCATGGGCGTCGGTCACGGTGGTCGGCAGCGTCTCGAACGACCTGATGATGTCGCGTGACTACCTCAGCCGCATCACGCGCAAGGCCACGCCCATGACGCGTTACCTGGCGCAGTATTACGAACCGCTGCCGATGTGGGACGAACTGACCAGCGCGATCGCCGCCGAACCGTCGCTGGTGACATCCAGCGTCGATGCCTTCATGGACATCGACCTGACCCACGGCCCGAATTACGGGCACGCCTATGTCTGGCCCGAACAGCTTGCGCCGAAAAAACAGGGGGTGCGGCTGGTGCATATCGTGCGCGGCGTGGACGCCACGCGTTTCCGCGACATCTTCGCGCAGGAAGCGCAGAGCGACATTACCCCCGCCCCGGCGCGTCCCTGAATGACGCGGGAGGTCCGGTAATGCTGCATATGGTCAAGCTGGCGGTGGGGGTCGGCAGTATCGCGGAACTGGCGCAACGCCAGCAGCCCAACCCGCCGGTGCCCGGCGACGGGCTGGACGGAACCGCCCCGTCGGGGCAGCCATGGCTGCGTACGCGGATGTATCCCCGCCGCGCGGGGGAAATACTGGAGGGCGGGTCGCTGTACCGCGTCATCGCCGGAATGATCATGTGCCGCCAGCGCATTACCGGCATCCGTCCCGACACCCGCGACGACGGGGTGGCCTGCGCCCTGATTACCCTCGACCCGCTGATCGTGCCGGTCGCGCCACGCAGCATGCGTCCCTTTCAGGGATGGCGTTACCTGCGTGCCGCCGACGCGCCGCCCGACCTTGGGCATTCCGACATGAATGGAGATATCCTTCCCGATGACATGCGTCGCGAACTGGCTGCGTTGTGCCTGATCTGAAACCCGACACCCCGTCCCCCCTGTCCGTTTTCCCTTCCGCCCCCCGCGCCGTCGCCCTTGCGGGCTGCATGGCCCTTGCGCTGGCGGGCTGCGCCTCCAACGCGCCCAGGGGCACCTCGCACTATTCGCGTTATTATTCCAGCAGCGGCGCCTATCGCGCGCCGGGACCGGCCGACGATCCATGGAAGCCCTATATCGAGGAGGCATCGAACCGCTTTGCCGTACCCCAGCCATGGATCCGCGCCGTCATCCAGAAGGAATCGGGCGGGCATGAATACATGGACGGCCATCCCATCACGTCCGCCAGTGGCGCGATGGGGCTGATGCAGCTGATGCCCCAGACCTATGGCGACATGCAGAAGCGCAACCACCTGGGATCGGACCCTTACGACCCGCGCAACAACATCCTTGCGGGCACCGCCTATATCCGCACGCTGTATGGACTGTACGGTGCGCCGGGTTTCCTTGCCGCCTACAATGCGGGGATCGAACGCCTCAACGACTATTTGGAGGACGGGCGCCCCCTGCCCAGCCAGACCGTGCGCTACCTGCGGATCATCACGCCCAACCTTGGCAATTCCGTCGCGCTGAGCGGTCCGCTTGCGATCTATGCCGGACCGGGACAGCCGGTGACGCGCACGCCGGTCGCGCTGGGCGGCCGTAACCAGCATGCCGTCCTGCAGTACGCGACCCTCAACCCGCCCGCGCCGACCCGCACGCCCGCCGCGCAGGCAACGACGCGCTGCGTGCAGGACCCGGACGCGGCGTACGATCCGTCGGCGCGCTGCACCGCCACGACCGTGACGGCATCCTCCGGCGCGGGGGTGAATTACGGCGCGTGGAGCGTGCAGGTGGGCGCCTTCTCTACCGAGGGGCAGGCCCGTTTCGCCACCACCATGGCGCGGCAGGGGGATTTCGCCGCCCTTCAGGGCGCACGCAGCATGGTGATCCCGGTCACCAGCGCGCGCGGGACGCCGATCTATCGCGCACGCCTGGCGGGGCTGTCGCAGGCGGCGGCGGGCAAGGCATGTTCCAGCCTGAAGAACCAGGGCCTGCTGTGCATCGTCATTCGCCCTGGGATGTAGGCGGCGGCAGGTTCTCAAGTGTTGCGGGCACATGCAGCGCCGGCAGCCGCACGCTGGCCTGATGCATCAGCATGACGGCGGAACTTCCCACCGAAAGGGTATAGGTCCCGGCGGGAACCGACCATGCCCCTGCGGTGGCGTCCCATTGCCCCAGCATGTGGGGATCGACCGGGATGCTGACATGCGCGGCATGTCCGGGCGTCAGCGCGATGCTGCGCCATCCGACCAGGCGCTTGACCCCTCCCGCCTCGGGCGGAGGGGTCAGGTAAAGCTGCGCCACGGCACGCACGGGATGGTCCGATGTATCCGTCACGCTGAAGGTCGCGCCCAGATGCGTCGTGTCCTCATGGGTGACGTGCACGTCGCCATATGACACCTCCCCGCCCACCGACAGGCCATAACCGAAGGGGAACAGCGGCGCGATATGGGCGCTTTCGAACGCATGGTAATCGGCATAGGCCATGCCGGGGGGATAGAATCCCCCCGTGAACGTCATCGGCAGATGGCCGGAGAAATCACGCGTCCCCGTCAGCATGGCCGCCAGCGGGGCGGCGTATTCATCATGCCATGACCATGCCTGGATCACGCTGTCCACCACATCCAGCCACGGCATCGCCCGGTCGGGGCTGTCGGACATCATGATGGTCACGACATGACCGCCCAGATCGGCCAGCGCGGTGATGAACGCATTGTCCGCGTCCCGATCCGTCAGCACCACGGCCCGCGCGACCTGTGCCGCCTGCGGCGGGGGCGGCGCGCCGCGGCTGACGATGCTCTGGCTGACCCGGATGCCATCATGTTGCAGGGCCGCGCCCAGCGCGGCGAGCGGGCCGGCCAGGTCCTGCGTCGCCAGCAGCAGGACAGGCCCGTTGCGGTCATCAAGGGGCAGGACCTGGTTTTCATTCTGCAGCAGGACCATCCCTTCGGCCCCGATATCGGCCATCAGCCCCTCCACCGGCGCGGGGCCTGCCGGGGCGGCCGCCTTCCTGTCGCGCGTGAAGGGTGGCGGGTGGTCCAGCACCCCGGTTCCGTACAGCGACGTCAGCACATGCTGCGCCATCTGGTCGATACGCGCGGGCTGCACCGCGCCGGAGGCCAGCGCGCGACGCAGTGGGGCGGCATACACGCCTTCGTCCGCGCCGCCCGCCTGTTCCATGTCCACGCCATCGGCCACGGCCGTCACGGGGGCCATGGGCACGCCATCCGTTCCCGCAAGCGCGCCGGGCATCGCCATCAGCATGCCGCCGAAATGCCACTGGTCGCGCAACATGCCCGCCAGCCCCGACAGCGCGCCACAGGCATGCACCATCCCCCCGCACGCAACCGCCCCGCCGCGCGCGGTTTCCAGCGCGACGGAAAGCCCCATCATGCTGGTGTTCATGAACTGTCCCACCCCGGCGGGCAGCGTGGCGGGCAGGGCGACGACCCCGTCGCCGCGCCCCTGTTCCTCCGCACGCAGGGCGGCAAAGACCGGCACGACATGCCCCGCCATCAGTCCCGACGCGACCATGCCCGCCGTCACCCCGGCAAGGAACGGATCCTCGCCCGCCTGCAGGCGGCCCGAAGGCAGCAGGTCCACCCCACCGACACGGACCATCGCCCGTCCCCGCCCCCATTCGTCATGCGCGCGCAGCACGCCCGCGCGATGGGCCAGCGCGGGATCCCAGCTTGCCGCAAGCGCGAGGAACGGCAGCTGCGGCATGGCGGAGGCAGGGGCATGCGGGTCATCGAAACGGGGCATGCGCAGGGCAGGCAGGCCCAGCCGTGGCACGCCGGGCCATGTCAGCAGTCCCGCGCCCGCGTCATTCCCCTCCGCCTGGGGGGCGGGAAAGGCCCGCAGGACCGAAAGTTTTTCCTCGGGCCGCATGCGCGCCACCATGTCGGCGGCACGCGCGGCCGACGTGGGCGAGGACGCGGCGGCCCATCCGGACGCCACGGGCACCGCCATGCCCCCCAGACAGGACAGCACCCCCAATGTCACTGCCATGATGTTCATGATGTCGGAAGTCGTGATGAATGTATGTCGCACCCTGCCCGCGGATCCTCCCTGTCATGCCTGCTGGTCCATGCCCGTGCCGCCATGGCGCATGGGGCCGGGACGACACATAGGTACTATCATCGGCGCCACAGTGCCATGACCCATGCCACGGCCCGGCAGGCATCCCCGTCATGATGGCGGCACAGAAAGTCGCCGCGTGACTTGGCGGGACCGGCGTGGCGGGATATGAAGGACAGCGTATCGACACAGGCAGGACCGTGGCCGATCGTTCCGGCATATCATGACGGGACGGGGAACACGGGGCCGAAATACCACATGCGGGGTCCATCCCCGGCGTCCACAGAGGCATCATGACCCTTCGTCCGCCATTTTCCGCCGCCCTTTGCCACTCTTCCCGCCACGTGGCGCGCAGGGGCCTGCCGGTCCTGATGCTTGGCGCCCTGCTGGCCGCGTGCTCCAGCGGGCCGCACGACGCCAGCGGCCTTGCCCGGCCCCAGAACAAGCTGCTGAAGGAAGATCGCGGGGCCACCGGCGGCAATGACCAGCTGGCCAAAAGCGGGGTCAACGCCTTCCTGTGGCGCGGGGCGATCGACACGCTGTCCTTCATGCCGTTCGCGTCGGCGGACGCGGTGGGCGGCGTGATCCTGACGGACTGGTACACCCCCCCCGCCACGCAGAACGAGCGTTTCAAGATTACCTGCTTCATCCTGTCGAGCGACCTGCGTTCCGATGCCGTGCGCGTTTCGGTGTTCCGCCAGGTGCAGCAGGACAACCAGTGGGTCGATACCCCGGTCGCCGCCAACACGGTTTCCGACATCACCTCCAAGATCCTGACCCGTGCGCGCCAGCTGCGTGCCGATAGCGGCCACTCGAACTGATTCCTCGCGCACCGGACCATGACCACGATGACTGATTCCCATCCTTCCGCCGACACGCCCGCCGCCTATGACTTTTCCACAGCCGAGCCGCTGTGGCAGGAAAAATGGGAACGCAGCGGCGTTTTCGACGTGCCCGACGTCCCCCCCGCCGACCGCCCGAAATATTACGTGCTGGAGATGTTCCCCTATCCGTCGGGGCAGCTTCACATGGGTCACGTGCGCAATTACACGCTGGGCGATGTCGTCGCGCGGTACAAGCGCGCGCAGGGATTCAGCGTCCTGCATCCGATGGGCTGGGACGCATTCGGGCTGCCGGCGGAAAATGCGGCGCGCGAACGCGGCGTGCATCCGGGCAAGTGGACGATGGACAACATCGCCGCGATGCGCACGACGCTCAAACAACTGGGCTTTTCCTTCAACTGGGACCGCGAAATCGCGACCTGCCTGCCGGAATATTACGGCAAGCAGCAGAAGCTGTTCCTCGACATGCTGGCCGCGGGACTGGTGGAACGGCGCGAAAGCTGGGTCAACTGGGACCCGGTGGACAATACCGTCCTGGCGAACGAACAGGTCGTTGACGGGCGCGGCTGGCGTTCGGGCGCGCTGATCGAACAGAAACAGCTGTCGCAGTGGTTCCTGAAAATCACGAAATTCGCGCCGCAGCTTCTGGACGGGCTGTCGCACCTGCCGCGCTGGCCCGAACGGGTGCGCACGATGCAGGAACGCTGGATCGGCCGGTCGGAGGGCGCGCGCGTGCGCTTCGGCCTGCATGAACCGCCTGCGGGCTTTGACGTCGACCTTGATTCGGTGGAGGTGTTCACCACCCGTCCCGACACCCTGTTCGGCATGTCCTTCCTTGCCATCGCGGCGGACCATCCGCTGGCGGCCAAGGTCGCGGCACGGAATGCGCAGGCCGCCGAGTTCATCGCGGAATGCCATCGCCTTGGCACCTCCGAAGAGGCCATTGAAACGGCGGAAAAGCGCGGGTTCGACACCGGGCTGCGGGTGTCCCATCCCTTCATGCCGGACAGGTCGTTCCCCATCTGGATCGCGAATTTCGTGCTGATGGAATATGGCACGGGCGCGGTGTTCGGATGCCCCTGCGGGGACCAGCGCGACCTTGATTTCGCCAACAAGTACCATCTGCCCTTCATCCCCGTCATCCTGCCGCCCGACGCGGACCCGCAGACCTTCAGCGTGACCACGAAGGCCACCGACGGGCAGGGCACGCTGTTCAATTCCGCCTTCCTCGACGGACTCGACATCCCCACCGCCAAGAAGGAGGCGATCGCCCGTCTCGAGGGGCTGGGCGTGGGACGCGGGGTGGTCAACTGGCGCCTGCGTGACTGGGGCATTTCGCGGCAGCGTTACTGGGGCTGCCCCATTCCCATCATCCACTGTGCCTCGTGCGGTGCGGTGCCTGTCCCTGACGATCAGCTTCCGGTGGTCCTGCCCGAGGATGTCACGTTCGACCGGCCGGGCAACCCGCTGGAAAACCACCCGACATGGAAACATGTCGCCTGTCCCAGATGCGGCCAGCCCGCCACGCGGGAGACGGATACCTGCGACACCTTCGTCGACAGTTCGTGGTATTTCGCCCGCTTCACCGCCCCGCACGCGGCCCAGCCGACCGTGATCCCGGCGGCCGACGGATGGCTGCCTGTCGATCAGTATATCGGCGGCATCGAACATGCGATCCTGCATCTGCTCTATGCCCGCTTCTTTACCCGGGCCATGCATGAAACCGGGCACCTGAACGTGGACGAGCCCTTTGCCGGGCTGTTCACGCAGGGGATGGTCAACCACGAAAGCTATCGCGACGCGGCGGGCAACTGGCTGTACCCGGACGAGGTCGAGCGCACGGCCACGGGCGCGGTCCGCCGCGACAACGGCACGCCGGTCACCGTGGGCCGTGTCGAGAAGATGTCCAAGTCCAAGCGCAACACCGTGGCCCCCGTGACGATCATCGAACGCTTTGGCGCGGACACCGCCCGGTGGTTCGTCCTGTCGGACAGCCCGCCGGAACGCGACATGGAATGGACGGAATCCGGCGTGGCCGGGGCGGCGCGTTTCCTGCAGCGCCTGTTCCGGGTCGTGCGCGCTGTCGCGGCGCAGGCCACGGCGGAAGCCACCTGCCCCGCGCAGGTCGCACCGGCCGCCGATACGCTGCGTCGCGCCACCCACCGCACCATCGCCGCCGTGACCGAGGCGCTGGAGGGGTTCAGCCCCAACGTCGCCGTCGCGCGCCTGCATGAACTGACATCGGCGCTGTCCGACGCGGAAAGGAACGCGGACGAGGCTGGCGTCGCCTTTGCCCGTCGCGAAGCCGCGCTGGCGCTGTGCCTTTTGTGCGCGCCGATGGTCCCCCATCAGGCCGAGGCCATGATGGCGCTGCTGGAACCCGGCGGCGCGGCCGTGGTCGAACGCGCATGGCCCAGGGCGGATCCTGCCCTGCTTGCCGCGAAGGAGGTCACGATCGCGGTGCAGATCATGGGCAAGCTGCGCGGCACGATCGCGGTGCCGCCGGACATGGCGGGCGACGATGTCATCGCCCGGGCCGAGGCCGAGCCGAATGTGGCCCGCCTGCTGGAAGGCGCGCGGATCGTCAAGCGCATCCATGTGCCGGGGCGCATCGTCAATTTCGTGATCGCGAAATAGATGCCCGGCCTTTCCTGTCGTTCCCGTTTCCGTTCACTTGCCGCCGTGGCCCTGCTGGCGATGGTGGGCGGCTGCGGCTTCTCGCCCATGTACAAGACGACAGGAAAGCACCTTGGCCCCGATGGACGGCCCACCGTGACCGATGTCGCGGCGGAGCTGCAGCAGGTCTATGTCCCGCGCATTACCGAACGCTATGGCCAGCAGCTGCGGCAGTTCCTGCAACAGGACCTGGGCGGGGCGGGGCCTGAAAATCCCACCCGCTACAGCCTGAGCATCCGCACCTACATGATGAACGAGGCGGTGGACATCCATTCCGACAATACCAGCGGCCGCACGCGCACAACCGCCTTTGCCCACTGGCAGCTTTATACCATCGGCGCGACCCCACACCTGCTGGCGCAGGGGGACGCGAACATCATCGACGGGGTCAACAATACCTATGAACAGTATTTTGCCCTGTCGCTAAACCTGGAAACCGTGCGCACCCGCGTCGCCAAGAACATGGCCGAGGAAATCACCCAGCAGGTGGCCATATGGTTCCGCACCCATGCGAAACCCGCGACGGACGGTTCGGACGCGGACCAGAACCAGCCCCGCTTCATTGATCCGGATTCCATGCCGAACGTCGACAACAACCAGATGCCCTCGCAGCGTCCCGGCCCCGACGGCCTGCCCGCGCTGGCGACGGGGCGGTCGAATTCGCAGCTGGATGACCAGAACAGCACCAGCACCTCCACCAGTGTCGGGTCCGACGTGCCTGATAATGTCAGCATCGGCGGCAACGGCGAAAACCAGTGAAGATCAGCCCGCGCGCGATTACCTCCACCCTGCGTGATCCCGGGGCGTGGCGCGTCCTGATGCTGCATGGCGAAGATGCCGGCCTGATCCGCGAACGCGCGACACAGGCGGCGCAGGTCATCACGCCCCAGCTGGACGATCCCTTCCGGGTCGCCATCCTTGGCCGCGACGCCCATGACCGCATTGCCGAAGAATGCACGGCGCTGTCGCTGGTGGGCGGACGTCGCGTCGTGTGGGTACGCGAAGGGCGCGACGGCCTGACAGCCACCCTGAAGGAATGCCTGGCGCAGCAGACCGATACGCTGCTCATCATCGAGGCGCCGGGGCTGGAATCCCGCTCCAGGCTGCGTGCCCTTCTGGAAAAGGCCCCCAATTGCGCCGTCATCGCCTGTTACCCGGAGGAAGGGCGCGCGCTGGAGGGCAGCATCCGCCAGATGCTTGGCGCGCTGGGGGTGCAAATCGACCCCGATGCGCTGGCATGGTTTGCCGAACGCGCCAGCCCCGATCGCGCGGCGACACGCGCCGAAGTGGAAAAGCTGTTCCTTTTCGCCGGCGAAGGTGGGCGCCTGACGCTGGATGACGTCCGCGCCAGCATTGGCGACGCGGCCAGTGTCTCCCTCGAAGATGCGGCCTTTGCCGCGATGGTGGGGGAGCGTGCCGCGGCCGACCTTGCCATTGAACGCGCCATGACGACGGACCGCATGACACCGATTGCCGTCGCGCGCGCCCTTCTGTCGCATATCCATCGCCTGCGCCGGGTGCGTCTGGCGATGGATTCGGGACAGGGCCGCGCCGAAGCGATGGCCGGGTTGCGACCGCCGGTTTTCTTCAGGCGCGCGGACGCATTCGGCCGCGCCGTTTCATTATGGAGCGCCCCCGCCCTGATGCAGGCGGCGGAGCAGACACAGCAGCTTGAACTGGCGTGCAAGCAGACGGGAAGTCCCGACGTGATCCTGTGCAAGCGCCATATCGCGCAACTGACGGCGCAGGCACGGATAATGGCGCGCCAGCGCCGGGGATAGCCCATATTGCGGCTTGCCCCCGTTCCCCCGGTTCGCTACACAGAAGCGGTGTGTCCGCGTAGCTCAGCAGGATAGAGCACAGGATTCCTGGTTTCAAATTGGGCGTCACGATGGGAAACCGCGTGGCGGATCTGCTCAAATTCGGGGAACGCTCTGGCAACGATGCCGTGCCGATCCCGAGCCAAGTCCGGCCCCGCGCCGGAAAGGTGTAGAGACTGGATGGGCAGCACCTACCGATCCCCCGTGGGTCCATGGTGAAGGGACAGTCCAGACCACGAACGCCATCGCATGATGGCGGCGGCGAAAGTCGAAGTGGGATGAATCCTGGGGCCGTGGGTTCGAATCCCGCCGCGGACACCACCAGTTCCGACATGTTTCCGGAAAAGCGGCCTGTTGACGCGGCGTATTACCATACATCCCGCGATCAACCCCATGATGCCGTCCGTTATCCTGACATCCGATTGAAAAACCAAAAGTTTTTGGTGAAGCTTTTTGCAAAAAGCTTCGAAAGGCGTCGCCCAGAAACTTTTATTGTTCATTATAAATGGTTTGATTTGAGGCAGTCTCCAAGCCCGTACTGATCATGCAAGGAGAGCGGGATATCCAGGCAAACGTTGGGGTACCCCGGTCGAATGGCCGCTTTATGACCACGCACCAAAAGAACCGGACCGTTCACTTATTTACCAGGGCCACCTGCCCAATAGATGCGGCACATGGGCGACCGTCATAAAAAAGGCCCGGCGGAAAACCGGGCCTTTCGTCTGGAAGACGGGATCAGTTGGAGCTGGTGGAGCTGCTGCTGGAGCTGTTGTTCTGGTTCCAGCCACCGCCGTGACGGTCGCCACCACCATGACGGCCCCAACCACCACCGTTCTGGCCACCACCGTTCTGGCCGCCATCACCCTGGCCTTCGCCGCCGTCGCGGCCACCATGGCGACCCCAGCCGCCACCGTTCTGGCCACCATCACCCTGGCCCTCGCCACCGTCGCGGCCACCATGGCGACCCCAGCCACCACCGTTCTGGCCGCCATCACCCTGGCCTTCGCCACCGTCACGACCACCATGACGGCCCCAGCCACCGTTCTGGCCGCCGTCATTCTGGCCTTCGCCCCCACGCTCGCCATGATGATGGCCATGGCCGCGATGTTCGCCCTGCTCGCTACCCTGACTCTGGTCAGAAGACTGGGCATGAGCCGCCAGCGGGAGGGAGGCGCCAAGGGCGAGTGCAAACAAAATTGAACGCTTCATGATATATCCTTTAAATCGACCCACAATACGTTGTGCCAGATGACTGAAAATGTAAGGTCGAATAGTGTAACAAACAGAATCAGAATATCTTTCACGGTGACAGTAAAAACTTTCCGGATGATAGATATTCCATAAAATGCACCAGCTATCGTTTATTGATATTCCGGAACATAACTGCCCCCCGCACGGAAGATCCGCCACTTCCGGTTCATGATTTCCGGAAGAAATGGCTTCCTGCATGACAAATACATGACGGTTACAGGACCGCTCCCGGTCCGGATGCGCTTTAGCGCGCCCGGACCGGGCGTATATATCCGGAAGGGGTCTATTTCAGAGCTGGGCGATCGCCCGCGCGGCCTCATCCAGCAGGGCTGCGATCTTTTCCTCGGCGGCCGCATCAAGACCACCGTTGCGCAGCCTCAGGCGCAGTGCGGTACGCAGGTTTTCCATGCCGCGCATAACCGGCATCGGGACATCCCTGCGGCCACCCCTGCCCTCTGCGGCACCGGTCGCGGCACGGGCCAGGATTTCATCAAGGGCCGTGCGACTGGCCTCAAGGAACGCCTCGCCTTGTGGCGTGATGTGATAGTTCTTGCGGCCATCGGCCTCGACCGCGCGGGCATAGCCGGCCTCATCCAGCCATGTCAGCGTGGGATAGATCACGCCGGGGCTGGGGGCGTAACTGCCACCGAATTTTTCCTCGATCATGCGGATCAGCTCATACCCGTAGGTCGGCTTTTCCGCGATCAGCGAGAGGACCAGCAGCCGCATCTCGCCATAATCGAACAACCGGTGGCGTCCGCCCCGGCGGCCACCGCCATGGTGCCCACCGCGACCGTGATGGCGACGGGGCCCTTCGGCACCGCCCATGCCTTCGGGGGAGAAAGTCTGGCGGTGACGACCGCCTGCGTGTCTGTTTCTGTGTTTCATGATTACCGATATAAATCCCGATATATCGTAAGTCAAGATATATCGGGATATATTTTTTTCCTGCCCGCATCATGGGGGCCGGCACAGGCCGACGCACCGGGCCCAATCCTGTGCCGGGGTAGAAAAGAAACTTCTTTATCCGTTCGTTTTGACTGTCATTCAGACCATGACGCTGCATGCCAGAAGGTCACGTCAGAAATCGTCCAAGAAACATCCGGTATTTCAAACGGGTTTTTGGTGAAGATTTTTGCAAAAAGCTTCAAGGAACGCCGCCTTTTTAAAAAAGGCGGCACCCAAAAACTTTTATTATTTTTCACTAATGTCTTATTTCCAAACAATCCCCAACCGACCAGAGTGTTTTGAACGGCAACGATTTCACCGTGGAATCGCAGGCGAAAAGAATAAGGGGACAGGCATCTTCCCTTTCGGGTCAAAGGATGCGCCGCCTGACAAAAGGAACATTCAGCATGAGCAACCTGCGCTTTGCATGGCTCCCTGCCCCCCGAAGCTGGCTTGCGCTGCTGTTCATTGCCACGGTCTATATCGGATTCGACCACCTCGCATTCGTCATCGACAGACCGCTGGCCAGAGCACTCGACCTTCACACGACAGCCCAGGACGAAATGGAGCTGTTGCCCTATGCGTTGCTGATGGTGGTCAGGTTACTGATGGACCTGCCTGTCGTTGCTGGCGTCTGCGCGATCGTGCAATCCCCGATAGCCGGTTTTCCGCTGGTCGGTCCCCGGATGGGAAGGCTGGCGGCCACCGGACTGGCAATCGGCCTGATCGTCATGGTCGGCGCGATCCTTGCAATCATGGCGACAGGAAACGCCAGTGTCGCGATATCAGCACAATCTCCCCTGTCCGCCCTGTCATATGGCAGCGGCTGGCTGGTCTTTGACCTTATCGGCGCGACGGGCGAGGAACTGTTCGGGCGGGTCGCCGTCCTGCTGGTCGCGGAGCGCTTCGTCGGGCGTTACGGTGCGGCGATCGTCTCCGGGCTGATGTTTTCCGCCCTTCACCTCGGCAATCCCGGGGCAAGCCGGATCTGGCTTGCGCGCCTGTTCTTCCAGGGCGTGCTGCTGGCCTATGCGGTGTACCGGACAGGGTCGGTCTGGTGGTCCGTTGGCTATCATACCGGCTGGAACTGGGCGAGTGCGCCGCTATTCGGCGCGGCCGGCAGCGGCTATCTCGATCAGGGACATATTCTGGACTTCATGCCAACCGGGTCCAGCCTGATGACCGGGGGCGCGGTAGGGCCGGAAGGAAGCATATTCGCCTTCGTCGCCATGCTCTGCGCTTTCACGCTGCTCGTAGCCACGACCTCCGGCCGCAGTCACCCGCACGGCAGGGCCTTTGGGGGAGGGAGCGTCCCCGTTCAGAAAGCAGCGTTCCCTGAGGATTCGTGAAAACCCTTCGCCGGAAACGTTCTTATGACCGCAGGATGTTTCGTGCGCGATCCTTGGAACGGGCTGTGGCTGACAGGTAGAAATTCAGGAGATACGGACAGAACGGCTCCTCTGGATCGGAACACGCGCAAAGGGTCATCACCATGTGCATCTTTATAGAATGAAATGGATTTTCATAAATATGCCGTGTGGGAAGATGTGATAAAATCCCCCGCACGGCATAAGCAGGATGAAAGAAACGCTCATGAAAATAGCCCAATGGATGGAGCAGTCGGGTGTCGCCTTTGGCACCAGCGGTGCGCGCGGCCTTGTTTCCGCAATGAAGGATTCCGTCTGCTTCGCCTATACGGTGGGCTATCTCAGACATCTGGCGGGGCTTGGGGAATTCGCGCCGGGCACGCAGGTCGCGGTGGCGGGTGACCTGCGCCCCAGCACGCCGCGCATCCTGCGGGCCTGCGTCGCCGCCATCGAATACATGAAGGGGGTGCCGGTCTTCTGCGGTTATGTCCCGACCCCCGCGCTGTGCCTGCACGCCTTTGCGCGGGGTATTCCCTCGCTCATGGTCACGGGCAGCCATATCCCGGCCGACCGGAACGGGATCAAGTTCAACCGCGCGCGGGGGGAATTCCTCAAGACCGATGAAGCCGCCATGCGCGAACAGGACGTCGAACTTCCACAGGGATGGTTCGATGCGGATGGCGCGCTCACCGCGCCTGTCGAGCTTCCGGAAAAGACCGATGTCGTCCCCGATTTCGTCGCGCGTTACCGCGATTTTTTCGGGGCGGACGCCCTGTCGGGCCTGACGCTTGGCGTCTATCAGCATTCCGCCGTGGGACGCGACGTCCTTGTCGAAATCGTCGAGGCGCTGGGCGGCAAAGCCGTTCCGCTGGGCCGCAAGGACAGCTTCATTCCCGTCGATACCGAGGCGGTCCGCCCCGAGGATGCGAAGCTGGCGCGTGAATGGGCGGCCGACGGGAAGCTGGACGCCATCGTGACAACGGATGGGGATTCCGATCGTCCCCTGCTGGCGGATCGGGCCGGAAACTGGCTGCGTGGGGACGTTCTGGGCATTCTGGCCGCGCGTTTCCTTGACGCGGCTGCCGTCACCACCCCCGTCAGCAGCAATACCGCGCTGGAAAAATCCGGCTTTGCAAAGGATATCCGCCGCACCCGCATCGGCTCCCCCTTCGTCGTCGCCGCCATGACCGAGGCGGCGGATGCGGGATTCGTGCCCTCCGTCGGTTATGAAGCCAATGGCGGCTTCCTGCTTGCCAGTGATGTAAAGCGTGGGGAGCGGACACTTGCGGCCCTGCCCACGCGCGATTCCATCCTGCCGATGATCTGCGCGCTGGTCGCGGCCCGCAGGGAAGGAAAGGACCTCGCGGGCCTTGTCGCCACCCTGCCGCAGCGTTTCACGCTGAGCGACCGCCTGGTGGAAATGCCCACGGCCCGAAGCAGGGCCCATATCGAGAAGCTTGCCGAAAACCCGGCCCGGGGCGCCACGGCGCTCGGCTTTACGAAGTCCTGCGGCAACCTGTCCCACGTGGACCATACCGATGGCCTGCGCATGACATTCGACAGCGGGGAGGTCATTCACCTGCGCCCGTCCGGCAATGCCCCGGAACTGCGGGTGTATGTGGAGGCCGACAGTCCCGAACGCGCCGCTTCCCTGCTTGCCACCGGCATTGAGGCCGTCGGCGCCTGGCGCGACGCGTCGTAATGGCTGGCGCGATGCCTGTTCCCTGCGCTGACGGGGGCTGGCGTCGCGAAGTCCCCTGATCGCACGGATCAGGGGCAATCCCCCGATCCGCGCGATCAGGCCGGTCGGGGACTGATGTTACGCGCCCTTGAGGGACTCATCGATCTCCAGCGCCAGACACGCCATTTTCAGCGCGCCTTCGCGGCTTCCCGCGCCACAGATGAACCGCGCGGGATGGGCAAACACGGCGTCGGGCACGCCCGACACATTGGCGAGGGCCTCGCCTTCCAGTCCACGCCATGCCTCGGGCAATGAAACGCGCTGCCCGAAATCGCCACGGACGGGCGGGACCGCCTTTACGTTCCAGCGGCCCGATCCCGCCGGCGACACCACATAGACGACGGGCAGGTCATGCTCGAAAATCACCTTTTCGGTGGGCATGCCCGTATCCATCACCAGAATGCGCTTGTCCTGCGCCGCTTCATAAGCCGCGAGCACCCGGTCCGTCGCCTTGAGGCTGGCGCGCACGCGATCGACCGTGTTCACCAGATGCGATGCGACCGCCGCCGCCGCGTTCGCGAAACCCAGCGTCTCGCGCGCGCGGGCTTCCTGCGCGCCATACAGTTCGGCCGCGTCCCATGTCGGGCGGCAGGCCGACACGATATCCGCCAGCGACAGTTTCTCCAGCTTCACGACGCCATTGTCGTCCTGGTCGATCGGCAGGACCATCGACCGGTCAACGGCCTGCCAGATGGCCCCGGCCACGCTGTCCTCCACCGGGGTGCCAAGGATATTGCGGATCGCGGCGGTGCCGTAATCCTTCCACAGCAGGCCCGCCGCGCTGAAGGGCGTTCCGTCCTCGCGCAGGGGCTTGTCCTTCATGTGGTGGTCGTAACGTCCCTTTGCCGGGTCATAGACCCCGCCGACGTCAAACACGATGTCCGCTTCCCGGATGCGTTCGGGGGAACGCGTCCGTTCGAAGCCGAGCCTGTCCGGCGTCCCTTCGCCCAGCACGCGCCCGCGCAGGTCGCCACCGGGCGCCAGTGCGTAATGAAGGATGACGTAGCCCAGTGTCTCGTCAAGGTGGAAGTTCCCCGAATGGGTCAGAGCCCTGACGGGTGCGTTCCCGTCCCCAAGACCAACGGGGGTGTACTGTGACATGTGAAGACCTATCAACGAACAAGAATGGATTTCCAGCAGCGTCCCTCATGCCGCAAAGACCGCCACAAGACAATCAGCCCTGTCCGCGAATCAGCCGCATTCCTTCATGCCGGCCGCCTCGCGTTCCAGCAGCGCCTGCTTGCGCGCCACGCCCCAGCGATATCCCGACAGCGTGCCGTCGGTGCGTATGACACGATGGCACGGGATGGCAATCGCCAGCGCATTGGCCCCGCATGCCCGCCCCACCGCGCGCACGGCCCGTGGCGCGTCAAGCCGCCGCGCAATATCGGCATAGGTAAGGGTGCTGCCTGGCGGAATGGTGCGCAGGATATCCCAGACCCGCTGCTGAAAGGGGGTGCCGCGCATGTCGAGTGGCAGATCGGGCACGGGCGCGGCCCCGTCGCCCATCGCATCGACATACGCGCCGACGCGCTCCAGATACAGGCGGGCCTGTGGGTCATCGTCCGTCAGTTCGACACCGGCAAAGCGGGCCCGCAGGTCATGGGACAGCGTATCGGCGTCATCGCCCATCATGATGGCCACGACCCCCCGTTCCCCCGACACCAGCCCCAGCATGCCAAGCGTGCATGGCGCCATGGCCATGCCAAGGCGTTCGCTCCCGGCTGAAACGCCCCGTAAGCGCGCATCCGTCATGAATCCCTCCCCTCGCCTCGCGACAGCATCGGGATGGATCCATGGCCCGACGGCTGGCGCGACAGGTGTCCATCCTAGACGCAATTATCCCCGGCCACGACAGGTATCGGCGTGAGAATTCTGAGAGCAGGGATCAGCTATTGCTGCCAAATGCCGGACGCGTCGCCTCGAACAGGAACCATGTGCGGCGTTCGGTTTCGTCAATCCACACTTCCAGCAGGCTGGCCGTGGCGACGTCATTGCCTTCGTCGCACAGGGCATGAACCGCCCGCATGCGGGTAGTCAGCGCCAGATTGTCCTCCCGCAGTTCGGCCAGCATGTCTTCGGGCGTCACATATTCGGCGTCATTGTCCGCAACCTTCGTCAGGCGGCTGATCTCGCCAATGGAATGCAGCGTGGTGCCCCCGATCTTGCGCGCGCGTTCGGCCATAGGGTCGGTCATCGCAAAAATCTGGTCGCCCTGTTCATCCAGCAGCAGGTGATAGTCGCGGAAATGGCGGCCACTCATATGCCAGTGAAAATTCTTCGTCTTGATGTAAAGGGCGAAAACATCGGCCAGGGTCTCCTTCAGCCCGGCGGCGATATTCCTTACCGCATCCTGTTTCAGGTCCGTCGGCGTGCCGAGATAGGTCCGCACATGGGCCTCGCCTGCCTTCATCGCGGCCGTCTTGCTGCCTGTCATCGCAATCTCCATCAATGTTACGGTCTTTGTGGGATACGCAGGGCCCCGATATTTCCGCCACGTCCCGCGCGGGCATGCGTGGGAACAGGCGGGATGGAACTTCCCTTTCGTTCCATGAACGGGAAAAATCCTTTGTCAGGGCCGGGTTCCGGGGGGAACGTCATGTCGGGGAAACGCCATGCGGGGGCTGACGGTTCCCCCTGATGCAACCGCCCGCGCCGGCAGGCGTCGATATCCATGAACGCCCCGCAGGGAATATCCCCCGAATATCTCCGGATATCCCCCGTGAAACGGCCCCGGCCCATCGCACTTGGCCCATTGCATCGGAAAGGAATGTCACAATGACCCTGCAACGTCGGCAGTTCCAGGCAATTCTGGGCATGCTGGGGCTGGTGCTGTGTGGCAGCAGCGTCCGCATGGCACGCGGGGCCACCAGCCGGAACAGCCCCGATTCCTTCATGCTGCCGCCCAATGGCTGGGTTCCGAACAATGCGCACCTGCCGGTCCTGCATTACCGCAATGGCTTTCCCACCCATGGCAGCGACCCGGCATCGGGGATGGAGGCGCTGTTTACCGCCAATGGCTGGCCCCCGCGCTGGCGATGGGGGGTTTACGATTTCCACCACTATCACAGCACCGCGCATGAGGTTCTGGGAATAGCAACAGGGTCCGCGCAACTGCGCCTTGGCGGCCCGGATGCCCGTCTGGTCACGGTACGCGCGGGCGATGTCGTCGTCCTGCCGGCCGGCACCGGCCATAAGAACGAGGGGTCGAGCGATGATTTCCTGGTGGTGGGGGCCTATCCCCCCGATCAGGATTTCGACCTGCAGCGCGGCCCGATCCCGCCTGCTGCGATCACGATCATGAATCGCCTGCCATTTCCCCCGACCGACCCGGTGCAGGGCCGGGATGGCGCGCTGCCCCGCCTGTGGCGGACGGGATGATACCACGCGTTGGCCTTCATCCCGCCGGCGGCCGGACGCATCCGCGCAACACCTCCTCCAGCCAGTCGGCGAAAACCTGCATCTTGCGTGAAAGATGCCTGCGATGGGGATAGAGCAGCGTCATGGGCAATGGCGGGGCGCACCACTGCGACAGCACCTCCACCAGTTCGCCACGGCGCAGGAGGTCAGCCACGTCATAGGCGGGAATCTGTATCAGCCCCAGCCCGGCAAGACAGCAGGCAATGAACGCCTCGGCGCTGTTGACGGTCACGCGGCCGGACATGGGCAGTGTGCGCGGCATGCCGCCTTCCATCCATTCCCATGCCTCGACCCGCGCGGTGGAGGGCGACGCGTAACGGACGGCCATGTGCCGCGTCAGGTCGGCAGGCACCCGCGGCACGCCATGGCGTGCCAGATAGGCGGGAGAGGCCACATTGACCAGCGGCAGTTCGCCCAGCGCGCGCGCGATCAGTCCGGAATCCTCCAGCGGGCCGATCCGCAGGACACAGTCCACGCCATCTTCCACCAGGTTGACGGCCCTGTCAGTCACGCCAAGCTCGATATCGATGCCCGGATAACGGTCCAGGAATTCCGGCAGCATGGGCGCCACCAGCAACCTGCCGATCCGGCCGGGCAGATTGACGCGCAGCAGGCCGCGCGGGGTGTTCGCGTCCTGCCGGAACAGGTTTTCGGCCTCCTCCACATCCGCGATCAGGCGCAGGCAATGTTCATAGAACGCCATGCCATCGGCCGTGGGCGTGACGGAACGGGTCGTGCGGGCCAGCAGGCGGACACCCAGCCGCCCCTCCAGTTCCTGAATGGCGGTGGAAACCGTCGATCGCGGCAGCTTCAGCGTCCCGGCCGCGCGGGTGAAGCTTGTCGTCTCCACCACGCGGGCAAAAACGCGGAACAGGTCGATCCGGTCCATTTCCTTTATCCCTCCCGATCACCGACATGGCGATTTGTTCGTTATCTACGACATATGTTGTCGGAAAAGGCTCCTTTATGTGGATATCGCAAATGATATCTTTCGTTCATGACATCCGTCACCAGCGGGTCAGCATCGGAAACGAATGAAAGGCACCATCATGGCCAACCACCGCATTCACGGAAAAACCGTCCTGATCGCGGGGGGCGCCAAGAACCTGGGCGGACTGATCGCGCGTGATCTGGCGGCGCATGGCGCAAAGGCCATCGCCATCCATTACAACAGTGCCTCCACCAAGGCCGAAGCCGACAGGACGCTCAGCGACCTCAAGGCTGTGGGCGTGCAGGCCGTGGCGTTTCAGGCTGACCTGACCACGGCCGCCGCCACTGCAAAACTGTTTTCGGATGCGGTCAATGCCATCGGACGCCCCGACATCGCCATCAACACGGTGGGCAAGGTCCTGAAAAAACCCATCAGCGAGACCAGCGAAGCCGAATTCGACGAAATGTTCGCGGTCAATACCAAGGCAGCCTATTTCTTCATCAAGGAAGCGGGCATCCACCTCAATGACAATGGCAAGCTGCTGACGCTCGTCACCTCGCTGCTGGGGGCCTATACGCCGTTTTATTCCACCTATGCCGGGTCGAAGGCGGCGGTGGAACATTTCACCCGCGCGGCGTCAAAGGAGTACGGGGCACGCGGCATTTCGGTCAATGCCATTGGCCCCGGCCCCATGGACACGCCGTTTTTCTATGGACAGGAATCGAAAGAGGCCGTCGCCTATCACAAGACAGCCGCCGCCCTGTCCGCGTTCAGCAGGACCGGCCTGACCGATATCGAGGATATTGCACCGCATGTCCGCTTCCTGGTGTCCGAAGGATGGTGGATGACCGGGCAGACCATCCTCGTCAACGGTGGCTACACCACCAAATAGGCATCCCTGTCCCCCGCGCCCGTGACCTGCGGGCGCGGGGCCCCTTTCGGGGCGAGCGGGACTCCCGTCCTGACTTCCATCAGCACCACTGCAATGGAGCGCACGCCTGCGGACCATGCGGTGGTGCTGGCGCGTACGCCACCATATTTGCGCATCCCGATCAGGCCCTTTGTCCTGTCACGGCCTGCAAAGCACATCAGCAAACGGATTTATGTGTCATGTTCGATAATATCATGAATATCGACCCAACCGTGCCCCTGAATGGCTTTCGGGGCATTGCCGGGCATGAACCGCCCTTCGCGGTCCGCCCCCGAACAGGTGGCCGACCTTCGGCCGAGATGTTCCTGATCGGGCCGCTGCCTTATTCCAGACGGTAGAATACAGCGCCTGCCATCCCTTCGGGGTGCCCTTCCTGCCTCCACTCCCTGTCGGCGTGGCCTATGGGATGAATGGCGGGATCATCATCCATGGCCGGACGCAGGGCCAGCAAACAGAAATGGCGCCGGTTGGGGACAACCGGCGCCACTGTCAGGTGGGAAGCGGAACCCTGCGGCCCGTTTCCCGATGCTGGGAGATGGTTATTTCTGCGGCGCGGGGGGCGCCATCAGGGCATGGAGCTGTTCATGCAGGGCATCGATCTTGTCCTGACGGTCCTTGATCTGCGCCAGCTGTTCCGGTGTCAGGATATCGTGGATCTTGACTTCCATCTCCAGACGCCGTGCCTCGCGCTTCTGGCGCAGGGCATCCAGCTGCTGCTCGATCGAGGTCAGGCTGGCCTGATCGACCGTGCCGGGGGTGGACAGCACGGTGCGCAGCTGCGTGCGCAGGGTGTGTTCCTGTTCCATGTCGGCATGGAAATCAGGATGCGGGCCATGCATCAGCGCCGCCAGTTTCTTGTGCTGGGCGGCGGTCAGGGTAATCCCGCGCAGCGACAGGATATGCGGGCCATGGTGGTGACCGCCCCCGCCCCCACCGCACCCTTCGCCCGGCGGGGGAGCATCGTGCGCCAGCGCCGCGTGACCCGCAGTTCCGGCGAGACCGGTCATGACGGCAGCGGCAAGAAGCATTTTCTTCATCATTTCTGACTGAGTCCTGAATATTAAAATGATGTAATCAGCGTCATGTCATGCGCCTTACATTTACGGTTATATGAAATACCACCCGTCAGAATACGGCATCTGTTCTACGAATTGTAACATGTATATTTCGACATGAACCAGCATGTCTGGATAACGTCATTTCTGGCGCCTGCAATAAATATGTCATAGTGTGATTACAGTAGTTACGAGGCACGCGGACCACATGACAGCGCACAGGATCATCATCGATACCGACCCCGGCGTGGATGACGCGATCGCCATCATGCTGGCGCTGGCGTCCGACAGGCTGAAGGTGGAGGCCCTGGTCACCGTCGCGGGCAACGTGACGGTTGAACAGACCGCGCGGAACGCATGCATGATCCTTGAACTGGCGCAACGCACGGACATACCCGTCCATGCCGGATGCGCGCGCCCGATCGGACATACCCGCGTCAGCGCCAGCCACGTCCATGGAGTCACGGGCATGGATGGCCCCGACCTGCCGGCCCCCACGATGCCGGTCCAGCCCCGCCACGGGGTCGATTACCTGATCGATGCCATCCGTGACGCCCCGCGACACAGCCTGCACCTTGTCATGCTTGGTCCCATGACAAACCTCGCGATGGCCCTGATAAAGGCGCCGGATATCGCTGCACGCCTGCGCGGGGTGGTGGCGATGGGCGGCGCGCGGTGCGAAGGGGGCAACATCACCCCAAGCGCCGAATTCAACTTCTACGCCGATCCCGAGGCCGCCGATATCGTCCTGCGCAGCGGCATCGCCCTGACGCTGCTGCCCCTCGACGTCACGCACCAGTGCCTGACGACGCCCGCGCGCCTTGCGCGGCTACGTGCGCTGCCGGGCCGGTGCGCATCGGCGGCTGTCGCCATGCTGGAGGCATCGGGACGCTTTGACCTGAACAAATACGGGTGGGCAGGCGCGCCCCTGCATGACCCGTGCACCATTGCATGGCTGCTGCAGCCGGACCTGTTCGCCGGGCGGCAGGTCAACGTCTCGATCTCGCTACATGACCCGCTGACGCGCGGCATGTCCGTGGTGGACTGGTGGGATACGACGGACAGGCCCGCCAACGCCCTGTTCATGCACGATGCGAACGCGGACGGGTTTTACGACCTGCTGACGCGCCACCTTGCCCGCCTGCCCTGATGCTCCCCTGCCCGCGCAGACATAGGGCAAGGCATCAGGGCGTCGCGTCACCACAGGCACGGACATACAGGGACGCCACCTGCTCAATCAGCTTCGCATGCGCAGGGGTAAAGCGCGCGACATGGGGACTGTCGATATCAATCACCCCCAGTACCTGTCCCGCCCGCATGATCGGCACCACGATTTCCGAACGCGACGCCGCATCGCACGCGATATGGCCTTCGAACTGATGGACATCCGGCACCACGATGGTCGCGCGCTGCCGGGCCGCCGTGCCGCAGACCCCTTTTCCCATATCGATGCGGGTACAGGCCACGCGCCCCTGGAACGGTCCCAGCACCAGCTGCCCGCCGCGCAGGAAATAGAAACCGGCCCAGTTGATATCCGCCAGCCCCTCGAACAGGATGGCCGCGATATTCGCGGCATTGGCGATCGGATCGCCCTCCCCTTCCATGACGGCGGCGATGGACGGGACGATATCGTCTTCCCCCAGGCGGGCGGATGTCCCTGTTTGAACTGTCATCAGTGCGGTTCCTGTCATAATCATGCACGCCCGGCAGGATAGCCGGAGGCGCGGGGATGGGCCAGCAGGGGACGGCCCGTTTCCCTGCCCGGAAGATGCCTGTATGCTGATCCTGTCCGTCCTGTCATGACCGGCCGGCGGGCAAGGCAGGAGTACCGGGTTGCGCAAGGTTATCGTCACGGGATGTGACAGCGGCTATTTCCCCCTGGTCATCGAACTGATCCAGTCGATCGGAAACCGGACGGACGCGGCCTTATGCGTCCTTGATGCCGGGCTGACTCCGCAGCAGGCGCGCACGCTCCACGATCTGGGGGTGATGGTCCGCATCCCCCATGTCCCGGACTGCGCGCCGTCATGGCGGGTGCGCCGTCGCCCCACCCTTGCCATCAACCTGTCCAAGCTGTGGCTGGACCGCCTGTTGCCGCAGTTCGACCTGATCCTCTGGATTGATGCCGACGCATGGGTGCAGGACATCGCCGCCATCGAACATATGTTCGACGCCGCGCGCGGGGGCGGGATCGCCATTGTTCCTGAAATCGGCGCGAAAATCGCGGACCTGTTCGCGGTCCGCTGGATCTGCCCCGGCTGGATGCAGGTCCGTTCATTCCTGTACAAGAACGCGCGCAAGGCCCGCCTGCCATTTGCCATACGGCGGCGGATCGGGGCCAAGCCACTGCTGAATTCCGGGGTGATGTGCATCCACCGCGACGCGGCCATCTGGCCGGTACTGCGCAAATGGCAGGACACCATCATACGCCGTGGCGGCGCGCTGTTCACGCAGGACCAGCTCAGTATTGCGCTTGCGGTCTATATCGACGGCGCCAGTGTCGTCTTCCTCGACAATTCGCACAATTATATCGGGCCATGGCTGCTTGATGAGGAACGCGGCAGCCTCGTCAACCTGTTCTATCCCCATGACCCGGTGGGAATCGTCCACCTTGTCTCGCAGGCGCGGCTGAGGGAATCGCTGTCCAATACCCTGACCGTCCCGACGCTGTCGGGCGGGCAGGCGGCCGTCAACCTGCGGTTTGGCGGGATGCGGGCCTTTCGCGAGACGTCCCTTACTGGCTGAATGCCGCGCGGAGGATTGGATCTACCTGAAAAGACAGGCCCGATAATGCCCTGAAATCATAAAAGTTTCTGGTGAAGCTTTTTATAAAAAGTTTCATAAGACGTCGCCTTTTTAAAAAAAGGCGACACCCAAAAACTTCTATTTTTTATCAGGAGGCTGTTTGCAGGCTGCCCCTTACGACGCTGCCTTGTCCTTGATGGCCTTGTCCTTGAGCACCGTATCCGCCGCATCGCGCAGCTGACGCGCCAGATGCCGCGCCTGTTCGGGATGAAGGGCGGTCACCACGCGGCGGTCGCCGGATTTGAGGTGTTCGGGGGAAGTCGCCATGAAAAGGTCGAGGATCACCACGGAATCCTGCACCGCCTCCGCGCCGCAGCTTACGGTCGGATAGACGACGACATTGCCGCTGGAATCTTTTGTGTTTTCGTCAGACATGGATGTCCTGTCCCTGGAGTTGAAGGTGGGATTGGGAATTGAAGGAGGCTTCAGCGCACGCGCTTTTTCTGGGCCTGTTCCTGACGGAGCTGCGCGCTCTGCGCCTGGATGGTTTTCTGCGCCGCGGCCAGCGCGTCCCTGAGCCGCGCCAGCTCGGCCTTCAGTGCGGCGATTTCAGCGCGCAGGGCGGGGGGATGATCGTCCATTCGTCACAACCTTTGCATACGGGAAGGGGGCGCTATTGGGTGGCAAACCGCGAACGTACCTGATCGAACAGCGCACGGGCCGCCATATCCTTCGGATCGGTATGTTCCATCAGGTGACGCATGCGCGCGGCGATGTCTTCGGCATGCACCGTGCCGGAATCAACCAGCATCTGCATCAGCTCCATGATGACAAGCTGCTGCGCGGCGATCATCTTGACCACCGGCATCACCTTCTTCTGCGCGGACTGTTCCGCCGCCTGCGCCAGAAGCTGCTGCAGCTGTTCGGTTTCACTGTCGGTAACCTGTTCCATGTGTTCCTCCCGCCATGTTCTTGGTTATTCACATGGTGGTCGTATCCACGTCGGCGGGCAATGCCCGTCATGCGGGGAAGGTATCCGCAAACCGAACATCTGTCCCACATGATGGCGGGAATATGCTACACGCGGCCATGGCGTACCATGTCCTTCCCGATCTTGTTATCCATGACGATGATATTGTCGTGACCTATATCCATGCCTCCGGCCCGGGGGGACAGAATGTCAACAAGGTCGCGACCGCGGCCCAGATCCGTTTTGATGCCGCGCGTTGCGCCACGCTGACCTCACGCCTGCGCGCGCGGCTGCGGCTGCTGGCTGGCAGCCGCATGACACGCGATGGCGTCGTCATCCTGACGGCGCAGCGCTTCCGCAGCCAGTCCCGCAACCGCGAGGATGCGATCGAACGCCTGCTGGACCTCCTGCGGCAGGCCGCGCATGTGCCCACCCGCCGGATCGCCACCCGTCCCTCCCGCACGCAGCGCCGTCGCCGCATGGATGACAAATCCCGCCGCGCGCGGATCAAGCAGGGACGCGGCCGCCCGTTGGCGGAATGAAGCCTGCCCGCTGGGCAAGGTCGTGAAGATACTCCCCGGGAAGCTTTTTCCCGAAAACGTCAGGGGAACGCCGCCTTATTTAGACAAAAGGCGGCACCCAGAAACTTCTGTTATCCTATCGACATATTTTACAGACCCTGCCAAGGGGTGCGTTCAAGCAGGCCCGATGTCACAGGATGCACCACTGCCGCATCAGGTTGTGATAGATGTTGGTCAGCCCCAGCACGGACGGGTCATGATCGCCCAGCCGTTCACGCAACGTGATGGTCTGCAGGTCCAGATCGAAAAGGATGCGCCGTCGCGTTTCATCGGCGACCATTGACTGTGACCAGAAAAAGGCCGCAAGGCGCGACCCGCGGGTCACGGGGGTCACGCGGTGCAGGACCGTGGTGGCATACAGGACCAGATCGCCCGCCGGCAGCTTGATGGCCTGTTCCCCGCCCGGTTCGGACATGATGAGTTCGCCGCCGTCATATTCGTCCGGGTCGGACAGGAACAGCGTGGATGACACGTCCGTGCGGATGCGGGTATGGATGCCGCCGGCGAAAATCCCCCGGATCGCATTATCGACATGCGCGCCAAAGGACATCCCGACGTCATAACGGTTGAACAGCGGCGGACTGACCCGGTATGGCAGCACGGCGCTGTTGAACGTTGCATTACGGCCCAGCGCCTTGAGCACGATTTCCCCCAGTTCACGACAGGCGGGGGAATCCTGCGGCAACTGGCGGTTGTTCTTGCTTTTGGCGGACTGCTGCCCCGCCGTTTCCCGTCCGTCGGTCCATTGCGCCGTCCGCAGCGCCGTCTGGCACCGCGACAGTTCATCTGCATTCAGCAATGCGGGCACGTGCAGCAGCATTCCACTTATCCCCGTGTCGGCCGGGCCCGTGCGATACGGGCCCATCCCTCAGTATTGGGCGGACAGATTAAACAGGAAGGACCGCCCGATGGAAGGCGTCACGCGGTTGGAAAACAGGCTGCCGTAATTCAGGCGGTTGTCGAGGTTGTATCCATTCATCGCCACCTTCCAGTGATTGTTGAAACGATGCGACACCATCGCGTCGAATTCCACCGTAGCGGGCGCGCGCGCCGTGTTGGCCTGATCCAGCCATACGCCCTGCCGCCATGTCAGGCCACCGCCGATCGTCATGTTCCAGGGCCGGCGCGGGGCGATTTCATAGGATGTCCACGCGGTCGCCTGGTTATGGGGCACGTACTGGATCTGTCCCCCCTGCTTGGAAGATGCCGATCCTGCCTTGGTGATCGTGGGGTCATACAGCGCATACGTGCCATAGAACATCCAGTTGGGCAGGATGTTGCCCGAAATGCTCAGCTCCAGCCCTTGGTTACGTTCCTGATCACTTGTGGCGCTGATGTCGCCGGTGGAGGGATCGGTCTGGATCGAATTGCTCTTGTCCAGGCGGAACAGCGCGGCCGTCATGCCGATCCGGTCGTGAAAAGCGCTGTATTTCGCGCCAATTTCATAAAGAGAGCTACGTTCCGGCGCCGCACTCTGGTTCTTGGCGTTCATCGGTTCGGAACTGTTGGTGACATACATGCTCAGCGGCGTGGTGGATTGCGACCAGTTGAAATAGACCATCAGGTTGCTGCGCGGCGTGTACATGACGCTGACGCTGGGATTGAAGGTGGTTTCGTCCTGCCCGTAATGCACGTCGGGATATTTCGCCGTATCGCCGCCCGTAGCACTGTAATGGCTGTTCCAGTTATCCCAGCGGAAACCCGCCTTGACCGAAAGGTAATCCGTCAGCCAGACCTGATCGGACAGGAAGAAGCCGACATCAAGGGCATCGCTGTCCTTGTAACACTTCTTGCCAACACCACTGATGTTCACAAGGCGGTCGGGATACTGGTTGCAGTCGCCCAGCGTCAGGCCGGGCACGTACATCGACGGGCTGAGCAGGCTGGTGCTGGGGCGGTTGCTGCCATAGGCATAGTTCTGGCGATGGTCGGTCACATATTCGATGTCGAAACCGCCGATGATTTCATGCCGGATGCGCCCGGTGCGGAAACGCGCGATCCCTGAAAAGACATCCTGTATGGACCAGTCGCTCTGCCGGTAGGGCTCTGGCCCACCCACGCCGCCATTACGCGCGACCTGCGCTGCGGCAGGGTTGGCGGAAAACAAATCGGCATTACAGGTTGCCGACGGCACACTGCCATTCATCAGGTTGTTGTTATACGCAGTCGTACCCGCCGCCATGGACGAACATGCCTCCTGCGAGGCGGAGAAATACCGGTGATAGATCCCGCCGCGCATGTCGTTGTAAAGCGTCAGGATCGGGCTGACCTTTGCCGTCAGGCGGCCGGTGATCATGTCATCGCTGGTATTGTCCTGGTCATAGGTCGTACCATACCAGTTGGTACGCTTTACCCCGTATTCCGTTGCAGGCAGGCCAACCGCCGCCCCCGGCTTGTAGACGACGGGCACGCCGTAATCGGGGATGCGGTTATCGTTCTGATGGAAATATTCCAGAACGAATGACACCTTTTTCCCAAGGCCAAAGGCAATGGAGGGCGCGATGCCCCAGCGATGGGAATAGATGTAGTCGCGGCCGACGACATTGTTTTCATTTCCCATGCCGGTCAGGCGAAAGGCGATGCTGTTGGTCAGCTGCTGGTTGATATCCAGCGTGCCGCGATAATAGGACCCGCTGCCGCCCGAGAAATTCGCCTGATAGAAATTGCCCAGCTGCGGGCTCTTGGTCACGATGTTGATCGCGCCGCCCGTCGTGCCATTGCCGAAAACCTCCGACGACGGCCCCTTGATGACCGAAACATGGTCGTAATCGAAACTGTCGCGGGTATAGACACCAAAATCACGCAGCCCGTTTTCATAGATGTCGTTCTGCGCCTGAAACCCACGGATAAGGAACTGGTCCCCCGCCATGCCGCCCTCGCCCTCGCCGACCGAGGCCGTGATGCCCGGCACGTTTTTCAGCGCCTCATCAAGGGATTTGACGTTCTGCTGCTGCATCAGGACCTGCGGCACGACGTTGATGCTCTGTGGCGTATGCATCGCGTCGTGCGGCATGCGGCTCAGCCCGACCGACTGCTTCAGCGCATTCATCGGCGATGCCGTCACCGTGGTGTAATCGTGCCGGTGATCGGAAATGATCCCCGACGCATCTTCCTGCGCGGCCGCGTCCCGGGATGCCGTGTCATGGGGCGTCGTGGTGGTGGCCGCAGCCCTGGCCTTTCCTGCCGACGTCGTGGGGGACGTGCCTGACTGCTGCACGACAGTGGGGGTTTCTTCCCCCGTGGCGGCGGCATGCGCCCCGGACGAACAGGCAAGCGCCAGCGTCGCTGTTGCAACGGAAAATGGTCGGAGACGGCGGGGTGGGATCATGGGGGGTCATCTTTTGTAGTTGCGACTGATTCTTATTTCTCCCATTAATGAAACTGATTTTGATTCGCAATATCAAACGGGCGAATTTTTGGACAATCCGCCTTCTTCGCGTCCCTGTGACGTTTTTGCCGCATGGGAAAAGGCATGAAGGATGCCGTCCCGCCGGACAGGCGATCCCGCGCGGCAACGGCCCGTATGCCGCGACACGAACCCGTTGATCTGGATATTCCCTGAAAATGGCAAACGTTTCTGGGCGCCGCCTTTTTCAAAAAGGCGGCGTTCCCTGAAGCCTTTCAGGTAAAAAACTTCACCCGGAACTTCTCCATGATGTCAGCAGCCAGCCCTTACAGATCGGCGGTAAAGGAGAACTTGAACGTCCTTGGCAGGCCTTCAAGCAGGTAGCCGTTGAAAGAAGACGACCAGTACCGGGTATTCGCAAGGTTATCGACGCCAAAGCGCAGCGTCAGGGGCTTGTGGTCGGCAACGAAGGTATAGCGCGCCGCCAGGTCAAAGCGCGTCCAGACCGGCAGGTGCATCGTATTGGACGTATTGACCATCTGCTTGCCCGTGTTGACGACGCGCCCCACGACCGTCGCGCCCTTCAGGAACGGCAGGTCATATTCCAGATTTCCGTTGATGGTATAATTGGGAATCCCGATCGCGGTATGTCCGTTCTGCAGCCCGCCCGCCGTGCGTCGCAGGTCCGCGTCGATGACCGTGCCGCCACCGTTAAAGCGCAGGCCCGGCAGGATTTCGCCATTGATGTTCAGTTCGATGCCACGGTTGCGCTGCAGCCCGTCCTCGACAAAGATCGACTGGCCCGTATTGCCGATGGCCTGCGAATATGAATTGGGCTGCGAGATTTCGTAAACGGCAAGGGACGCGCTGAAACGCCGGGTTTCATACTTGGCGCCCACCTCGTACTGGGTGGATTTGTAGGGGGCGAAAATCTGTCCCTGGTTGATCGTATCCGCCGGCGCGGTCTGTCCCTGCGACAGGCCCTCGATCCGGTTGAAATACAGCGCAGTCTGTCGCGTGGGATGGATCACCAGCCCGACCACGGGGGTAATGGCGTCCTGATCGTAATGGGAATTGATGGCGCCACGGCCCGATGCGGCGTAATCATATCCGTTGATCAGCATGTTCTGGTAACGAAATCCCCCCGTCAGGGCGACGCGGTCGTGAAAGAACGACATCGTGTCGGAAAAGAACAGGCTGTACAGCCGCGTGCGGTTGATGGGCTGCGGATTGGCGACGTCCCCGCCGCTAAAGGTATTGGCAAGCGGCGAGATGTAGGGCGTGTTGTAGATATTCGTCGTGGCCGAGGTCAGCGCCATGGAATAGGCGGTATCGGCTTCTTCCCACAATGAGGATCCGCCTGCATTGATTTCATGCCTGACGGGGCCGGTCCTGAAATGCGCCCGCACGCCCGCGCGCGTGCTTTCGTTCGTCTGGTTATAGGGCACGTACATGCTGCCGATGGTCGCCGCCCCGGTGATCGCATCGGTAACCGTCGGGTTTGCGTATTCGCCCTTCTCGTTCCCGCCAAGGCCACCGAACGCGCCATAGACCGTGATATGCCTGGAAAAGTCATGTTCGATATTGAGCATGCCGAAAATGTAGTTCAGGTCGTTATAGGCCCAGCGTTGCCCGAAATTGTGCGACGGCGCCGCCGCGCGCGGCACCGAGGTCACGCCCGGGCCAAGGAAGATGGCCGGCCGCCCCCCGTTGACGCCCTGATTCTGGTAATTCATGTCCAGCGAAATGCGGGTGTCGTCATTATGCCAGTCGAAATCGGCCCCCACGGCGGCGGAATGGCGGTATTCATGATCGATCGAATCCTCGCCATCCTGTCCCGCGACATTCAGGCGAAAGCCGAAGGCCTTGTCCCGCCCGAAACGACGGCCGAAATCCACGCTCCCTCCGCCCAGGGCATTGCTGGTGTAATCACCCGTCACGCGGGTAATCGGGGTCTTGGTCGCGTGCTTGAACATCAGGTTGATGTTGCCGCCGATGGCAGACCCGCTGGGCGCCGCGCCATTGAGGAACGCGCTGGCCCCGTTGAGCACCTGCACCTGATCATATAGCTGCGGCGAGACAAGCTGCCGCGGCGTGATGCCGTACAGCCCGTTGATCGCCACGTCATCGCCATCGACGGGAAACCCGCGGATCACGAACATCTCCGAAAAGTTGCCATAGCCATAGGTCGTGCGCACGGACGGGTCGTTTTCCAGCACCTGCCCCAGCGTCTGCGACTGCTGGTTGAGGATCAGGCTGGAGCTGTAGCTGCGGATGTTGAAGGGCACATCAAGCCCCTTCTTGTTCCCCAACGCCCCGAGCTGGCCGCCGCTTGTCACCTCCATCTGGTTACGGCGGCTGGCGGTGACGATGATTTTCTCGTCCTTCGCCTGCGCGTCGGCCTGTTCCGGCCCGGAAGCTTTCTGTGGCCCGGGGGTTTTCCGTGACCCGGGGGCTTGCTGCGTTCCGGTCCTTTCATCGTCCGCGGCGAATACCGGCGCCATCGGCGAAAGGCTTCCCATGACGATCATGACCGCCAGCGCCACGACAGTCTTCCGGCGGACAGGGATCTGGCATGCACATAACATTACGAAAAGCCTTCGGATAAAAGCGGTTGGGGAGTGGGTGATATACGCAAATGCGATTAAATCGCAACATCCGGCCCGGCATCGCCGTATTTTTTTCGCATCCGGCGACATTCTGTGGCATGAAGAGCACATGCAAATGCGTCGCATTTATTTCTCAATATGTAACAGAAGACCGCAACTGACGCGCGACAGGGCGAAACGCCCCCCCACCCCTGCCATTGGCAGGGTCCGCGCCCTGTCGATCAGTTGCCTGCTTTCCTATCTGGTCGCGCACCTGCTGGTGATGGATATCGGCCGGATGGTTGCGCGCCATGGGAACGGGACGCTTCCCCCGGATGCGACGCAGCTGGGTTACATGATCGCCATTGGCTGCCTGCCCCTGCTGATCCTGACCTGTTTCGGGATGTGGGTGCGTTATCGCGGGATCATCGCCGTCGGGATACTGGGCGCGGTCGCCGCCCTTGCCGGAACGGCCCTGCCATGACGCGCGAAACCCTGCGCACACGCATGGGATGGCTGCATGCCTGGGTGGGATTCGTGTGCGGGCTGGCCCTCGTCTGCATCTTCGCCACCGGTACGCTTGCCGTTTTCGATACGGAAATCACCCGGTGGATGCAGCCTGAAATCCCGGCCCTTGCCAACGCGCAGCCCACCGACATCGCCCTGGACAGGGCCAGCCGGATGGTGCGTGACCAGCAGGCGCGTGGCATGCCAGCCTTTCTGGTCCTGCCCTCCGCGCGTTCGTCCGTGCTGGAAATCCTGCATTACGACGGCCATGAATTTGTCGGCGACATCCTTGACCCGCGAACGGGGGCGACAATCCCCGCGCGCGCCACGGCAGGGGGCAAGTTCTTCTACGACTTCCATTATTCCCTGCGCGGTGGAGGCGTGATTGGCGTCGGCCTGGTCAATGTCCTTGGCACGGGACTGCTGGTTGCGGTGGGGGCGGGCATCGTGATCCACCTGCGCGCGCTGCTGCCGGATCTGGTCATGCTGCGCCTGTCGGTCTCGCGCATCCGGTCATGGCTGGACGCGCATCTGCTGGCCGGTGTCCTGTTCCTGCCCTTTACCGTCATGATGGGCTATACCGGCGTCCTTGTTCATGCCGACAGGATCCTTCCGGCCACGCCGCTGGCAACGATTTTCCGGCATGACGCCGCCCCGGCGCGTCTGCCCGCCTCCCCGCCGGCCCTGTCGCCCGTGCCGCCCTTGCGGCCCCTGCTGGAAACCGCGCGCCTGCGCCTTGGCGGACGGGACTGTGGCTTCATCCTGTTTTCGCCCGATCGCCTTGGCATCTTCGCCAGCGATGCCTCAAGCCCGTTCATGACGCGCGACCATGTGGATTTCGGCCTGCCTGACGGGCGGGTGCTGGGTACGACGATTACGCGCGGACCTGTCGCGACAACCCTGCAACTGATGCACGGCCTGCATTACGCGCGTTTCCTCCCGCTTTCCCTACGCTGGCTGTATTTCTTATCCGGCCTGTGTTCGACAGCGGCGATTGCAAGCGGCATGGTGCTGTTCCTGATGAAACGCCGCCGCAAATCAGGCCATCGCGCGGCTTTCCGCATTGCCGAAGGGCTGTGCATCGCCACGATAACGGGCCTGCCGGTCGGCATCCTGTCCTTCCTGTGGGGCAACCGCCTGCTGCCCGCGACCCTGACCGGTCGGGAAATGCTTGAAATAGACGTGTTCTTTTTCATCTGGGCCGTCTGCGGGCTGCATGGAATTATCCGGTCATGCACCACGTCACCCCTGTCGGGATGGCGTGAACAGCTTGTGGCGACAGCGGCGCTGGGATGTGGCCTGCCGCTGCTCGATGCCGTGGGCGACGCGACCGCGTGGCGGCAGTGGTCCGGCATCCACGCGGGTATTGATGGCATGGGGGCGCTGTTTGGCGTGGTCGCGGCCTGCGTGGCGCGTCACATGAAGGACAGGGCCGCATGACGATCCTCATATCCCTGCTGTCATGGACTATTGCCCTGTCCTGCCATGCGTGGCTTCAACCCGCGCGGTATCACCTGCCGCCGGTATCTCGCCCCATCCAGATCGCGATGCGGATCGTGCGCGTGATCGCCCCCATGCTTGCGCTGGGCGTGGCGCTGACCGCCGGTCCGGTGGCGGGCGTGCTTGTCTGGTGCGCGACGTTTTCCATCGCGGGAATGGCTGTCGCCATCGTGGTGGAACGGCTTGCGCATCACTGACGATGGCTCTGGTGAAGCTTTTTGCGGAAAGCTTCGCAAGACGCCGCCTTTTTGAAAAAAGGCGGCACCCAAAAACTTTTACCGTCTTTTACCAACGGGCAACAGCTACGCCGGGCCATCCAGCGGGAAATGACAGGCCACCTCATGCCCCTGCCGCACCGGACGCAGCACGGGTTCGTCCACACGGCAGCGATCCTGTGCATAAGGGCAGCGCGTATGGAACCGGCAGCCTGACGGACGCGCGACCGGGCTGGGGATATCCCCCCGCAGGGGGATCGCGCGCATGCCCCCCACAATGGGCCGCGGCACGGCAGCGGTCAGCGCGGCGGTATAGGGGTGGGCCGGATGGTGCAGCACACTGTCCGTTTCCCCCAGTTCGACAACCGCCCCCAGATACATCACCGCCACGCGCGTGGAAATCTGGCGCACCACCGCAAGGTCATGCGCCACGAAGACATAGGTCAGCCCCAGTCGCGCCTGAAGATCGACGAACAGGTTGACAATCTGCGCCTGCACCGACACGTCCAGCGCCGAAACGGGTTCATCCGCCACCACCAGCCGCGGCGACAGGGCCAGCGCACGGGCGATATTGATACGCTGGCGCTGTCCCCCGGAAAATTCATGGGCGTAACGCTCCAGCGCCGTGCGTGGCAGGCTGACCAGTTCCATCAGTTCATGCAGCCGCGCGGTAATGGTCGCGGCCGATCGCCTGCGCCCATCGGCATCGGGATGCACGCGCAGCGGCTCCGCCAGCAGGTCGCCAATGCGACGCCGGGGATTGAGCGACGCATAGGAATCCTGAAACACCATCTGCATGCGCTGGCGCAACGGACGCATGGCACGTTCGTTCAGCGAGGTGATATCACGCCCCTCGAACAGGATCCGGCCTGACGAGACATCCATCAGGCGCAGCAGGCAGCGCCCGAGGGTGGATTTGCCACATCCCGATTCCCCCACCAGCCCGAGCACTTCCCCCGGCATGACGGAAAGGGAGACGCCATCCACCGCCCTGAGCATCTGGCCACGGGACAGGCGATAGGCCTTGCGCAGGTCCCGCACCTCCATCAGCGGAGCGGCCGTCCCCTGCGTCATGCGGGATGGATCCGCGTTCATGCCGGCCCCTGCTGCGGGGTGGAAGGCGACGGGCATCGCGGCGGCAGGGGCCGGCCCTCCGTCGGCAGGACGCATGCGGCGGCCTGGCCCGGCCCGACCGGCACCAGTGGCGGCGGCGCGGGGCGGCAGCGTTCATGCACGTATCGGCAACGCGGGCCAAAGGCGCACCCGACCGGCCGTTCAAAGGGGGCAGGCGGCACGCCGGCGATGGTCGGCAGCCGTTCGGGGCGCGGCCCGTCCAGCGGCGGTATGGAATCAAGCAGCGCCGCCGTATAGGGGTGCCCCGGCCGCGCGAACAGCGCCCCTGTCGGCCCGGTTTCGGCGACGCGCCCCGAATACAGCACCAGCGTGCTGTCACAGGTTTCCGCCACCACCCCCATGTCATGCGTGATCAGCAGGACCGAGGAACCGTGCCTGCCGCGCAGGGCGCGGACAAGTTCAAGGATCTGCGCCTGCACCGTGACGTCAAGCGCCGTGGTCGGCTCATCCGCGATCAGCAGGACGGGATTGCACGACAGCGCCATGGCGATCATCGCGCGCTGGCGCAGCCCGCCCGAAAGCTGGTGCGGGTAACATCCGGCCGTGCGGACCGGGTCGGGCACCCCCATTTCCCCCAGCAGGCGCACCGTGCGGGCACGGGCCTGCCTGCGTGAAATCCGCTCATGCGCGCGGATCTGCTCATCAATCTGCCATCCGATGGTATAGACCGGGGTAAAGGCCGTCATCGGATCCTGGAAAATCATGGCGATCTGCCCCCCGCGCAGGCGGCGCAGCTCCCTGGGCGCAAGGCCCACAAGTTCCTGCCCGCGAAACAGGGCGGATCCGGCAATCCGCACGCCCGGACTGTCGATCAGGCCCATCAGCGCCATGGCCGTCACGGACTTGCCCGACCCCGATTCCCCCACCAGTCCAAGGATCTCACGCTCCTCCAGGGTGAAGGAGACATGTTCGACAATCGGGATCATCCGTCCCGCCGAAGGGAAGCTGACACACAGGTCACGCACCTCCAGCAGAGGCGCGCGGGCGGAGCCATTGCCGGACATCGCATCAGGGGACATCCTGCTACCGGGCATCGCGCATCCGTGGGTCCAGAAAGACATGGATGACATCGACCACCGCGTTGGCGATCACCACGAACACTGCCGAATACATGACGCACGCCATGATGACCGGCAGGTCGAGGTTGTTGAGCGCCTGATAGGTCAGGTGCCCCACGCCTGGCAGGCCGAACACGACCTCCGTCAGCAATGCGCCGCCGCCCACCAGCTGCGCGAAGTCCAGCCCGAAGAGGGAGACGAAGGTAATCATGGACATCCGCACCCCATGCCACAGCAGGATACGCACGGGCGACAGCCCCTTGGCGCGGGCGGTGCGCATGAAATCCTCGCCCGACAGCGCCACCAGATCGGCGCGCAGGACGCGGCTGTAGATGCCGATGAACATGACCGCCAGCACGATCCACGGGATGACCAGCGCGCGGAACCATCCCAGCGGGCTTTCCCCGAACGGCACGTATCCCAGTCCCGGCACCCATGAAAACAGCCATGTATCGTGATACCGGCTTTGCGTGACAAGGTTGGTCACCTGCCCCAGCCAGAAGACCGGCATGGAAATCCCCACCAGTCCCAGCATCATGAGACCGCGATCCACCCATGTATCCTTCATCGCCGCGGCCAGCGTGCCCATGATGATGGATGCCACGACCCAGATCACCGCCGCCCCACAGACCAGCGACGCCGTCACCGGGGCCGCGCGCGCGATTTCAGGGACCACCAGTTCGCCCCGGTCCACATAGGAGGCAAGGTCGCGCGTGATGAACAGCTTTTTCATCATCGTTGCGTACTGCACCGGCAGGGACCGGTCGAAGCCGTATTCCCTGCGTACTTTTTCCATGACCTGGGCCGAGGCGTTGCGTCCCGCGATCCGGGCGGTGGGATCGGCGCCCGGCGTCGCGAAGAACACCATGAACACCAGCGCCGAAATCCCGAACAGCACGAACACCGTCTGCCCCAGCCGGCGCAGCAGGGCGCCCATCATGACCGCGTCCCCATCATGACGAACGCCGCCCGGCGTCGCGCACGTCCAGCGCGTCACGCAGCCCGTCGCCAAGGATATTGAGCGCCAGCACGACCACCACGATGGCAAGCCCCGGCGCCACCGCCACCATGGGACGGGTATAGATCAGCCCCTCCCCGTCCTGAATGATGGTCCCCCACGATGCCGCCGGCGCCTGCACCCCCAGCGAAAGGAAGGACAGCGCGCTTTCGGCCAGCAGCGACAGCGCCATCAGCAGCGGTCCCAGCATCACCAGCGTGGTGGTGACATTGGGCAGGATGTCGCGCAGGACAATGCGCCAGCGCGGCACCCCCAGGCAGCGCGCGGCCGTGACGAATTCCGCCCCCCGCAACGCCATGACCCGCCCCCGGATGGGTCGCGCGGCATAAGGCATGTAAACCAGCGCGATGATGAAGACAGGGATGAACAGGCTGTCCGCCCGCACGACAAAGGGCCCCAGCACCAACCCGTGGCTCACGGTGACGATGGAAAGGGAAATGGCGAACAGATAGACCGGGACCGCCCACATGATATCCATCATGCGCGACAGCACGGCATCCACGATGCCCCCCGAAAAACCGGCGATGATCCCCGTCGTCGCGGCCAGCACAAGGCACAGCACCGCGGCACAGGACGAGATCAGCAGCGAATTGCGCCCCCCGTACAGCAGCCGTGAGGCCAGGTCGCGCCCCTGGCTGTCGGCCCCCAGCAGGTAGGAAGCCCGCCATGTGGGGCCGATGGGGCTGAGCCCGAGGTGAAGGGGATTGTCATTGGGCTGCATGATGTCCACCTCGCGTCCGTCAAGCATGACGCTGCCCGCCACGTTGGAGACGAATGGATCGGTCCGCGCGACATCGCGGGCATATAGCGGCGCCAGCAGGCAGGCGAGCGTCACGAGCAGCAGCGTCGCCAGCGCGATCATGGCCGAACGGTTGCGCCCGAGCGCGCGGATCGCCTGCCGCCACGGTCCCGGCGGCGGAGAGGACGCCATGCCCGCCATCACCATCCCCGCATGCGCGGCCCGGGCGCGCGGCAGGGCGCGTCATGCCCCGGACGGACGGGAAGCTGGCGGGTATCCTTCATGACAGCAAAGGGCACGGCGGCCTCATTCCGGTTGATGTCATCGCCCGCATGGCGCCATGGGCTTTCCGTAATGGGGGCGCCTGACGTCCATGTGACGTGCATGCGGGCATCAGGGCCAGGATGGCAATGGTCGGACAGGGTGGTCACATTGCCGGAATAAAGGCGGATGCCCAAACATGCAAAGCCCGCGTGCCACACCCCCCTTTGCCCACTTCGCCTGACGTGATCCCTGTCCCATGGCCCGGACATCGCGGCCGGAGCAGGACGATTTTCATTCTTTCCATGCGTCATCTTCGACAAACCGGAATCATCCCATCTTTTCCCGGGTAGTATATGAAAACAGCTCGCTGATGAAAAATAACAGAGTTTTCCGGATGCTGCCTTCTTTCAAAAATCCGGCATTCATGGACGCTTCCTGCAGCAGGCCTTGCCGAACCTCCTCCATGATGCGCGGGACGCTGGCATGGATACCTTCTGAAACGGCCCCTTCGGGATCAGGGAAGGTTTTTCCAATACGCGCCTGCGTGTCTTGGCGGACACGGACACATGACGGACACTCTGGGGTCAAAGGCGCGTTTTCATTCCATGCATTATTGTTCCTGCCCCTTAAACAAAGGTTATGGGTGGACCACCTTTTGATAATTGACGACAATACATGCGTGAAACGATAATCCGGCCTGCCTCCATCTCGACATGGAATGCTTCCGCACCGGAAATCCGGGTGCAACGAAGAGGGAGCACCAACTTATGTCATCCCCATACCATCCGCGGCATGACGCGACCCTGCTGGCGGGGACGTGGTGTCGTGAAAGCATGAAACCGTCGGGCCGGTGCCGGAAATCCCCCATGACTGCGATGTTCGGGATCCGGTGACGCCATCCCTCCCGATACAGCCCGGCGGAAGATCGGGGGGCTTTTCGTGCTTCCTCAGATAAAGGACAATTCCGCTTCCCCGGCCGTTCTGCCGGTACGTGACGGAATTTCCGTGGCATGGATCCAGAAAAAGAAAATGCAGAAATCCCTTCTCCTTACGGCCTGTCTTCTCCTCTCCTGCGCATCGGCCATGGCGTCTCCCGCGCCAGAGGGAATCCCGGCCGACATGCCACAGGATTTCCACGCAAGCGACAGCAGCTTTGACTATGTCCGCCGCAATGTCATGATCCCGATGCGCGACGGGAAAAAGCTGCATACGGTCATCATGATCCCCAAGGGCGCGCATGGCGCCCCCATATTGCTGACCCGCACGCCATACAACGCGGATGAAATGGTCACGCACAATATCAGCGGGCATATGCGCTCCGCCCTGCAGGGGTATGACAACATGCCCGACGTGATCGCGGATGGCGGCTATATCCGTGTCATTCAGGACGTGCGCGGCAAATACGGTTCCGAGGGCAGCTACGTCATGAATCGCCCCCTGCGCGGCCCGCTGAACAAAAGCACGGTCGATCATGCGACCGACACGTGGGACACCATTGAATGGCTTGTCCACAATGTTCATGAAAGCAACGGGAAAGTGGGCATCATCGGCGTATCCTATGACGGGTTTACGTCCATGATGGCGCTGTTCAACCCGCATCCCGCGCTGCGTGCCGTCGTGCCCATGAATCCCATGATCGACGGATGGCGTGGGGATGACTGGTTCCATAACGGCGCCTTCCGCCAGCAGATGCTGCCCTACATCTATGATCAGGACGCCACCCGGAGCAACACCGCCAAATGGTGGAGCAGCTATCACGATGATTACAACCTCTACCTCGACGCCGTTTCCGCCGGTGCGCTGGGCAAAAGCCACGGCATGGACCAGATCGGATTTTTCAGGCAGATCCTTGCCCATCCCGCCTATGATTCCTTCTGGCAGGACATGGCGGTGGACCGGCAGATCGCCGGATATGGGCTGAAGGTCCCCACCCTGCTGGTCCACAGCCTGTGGGACCAGGAAGACATCGTCGGCGCGATCGGCACCTATTACGCGCTTCATGACAGGGCGGATTCCCGCGACAACCTTTTCCTTGTCATGGGGCCATGGAACCATGGCGGGGAAATCCGGCAGGCCAGCACGATGGGCGCGGTGCGGCTCGGCTCCGACACCGGGGCCTATTTCCGCACCCGGATCCTTGAACCCTTCCTGGCCCATTACCTGAAGGACGACAGTTCCGTCCCGCTGCCCGCGCATGTGACCGCCTTTCGCTCCGGCAGGAACGAATGGGAATCCGCCGACAGCCTGCCGTCACAGGCCTGCAGCCCCTGCACGACGCTCTATCTGGGGGCGGGGCACACGCTCGGCCTGACAAAAGCCGACAGCGCAGCAGGAACGGAGGAATATGTGTCGGACCCGTCGCGTCCGGTGCCCTACCTGCCGCGCACCATTGAACCGATCGCCCATACGCCCGTTTCCGCATGGCCAAACTGGCTGGCGAGCGACCAGAGGGAGGCCTCCGGCCGCACGGATGTCGCGACCTTCACGTCCCCTGTCCTGACGGCGCCGCTGGATATCCAGGGACTGCCCGTCGTCCATCTTACGGCCTCCACCACGGGCACGGACGGGGATTTCGTCGTCAAGCTCATCGACGTGTATCCCGATGAGGTTCCCGAACAGCCTGAGATGGGCGGATACCAGTTGATGGTCAGCGCGGACATCCTGCGCGGCCGTTATCGCAGGAGCATCGAGCATCCCGAACCGATCCCGGCCAATACGCCGCAGCTTTACAGCTTTGCCCTGCCGGTCGCCAACCACACCTTCCTGCCCGGCCATCGGGTCATGATACAGGTGCAGTCAAGCTGGTTTCCCCTTTATGACCGTAATCCGCAGACCTATGTGGACAATATCTTCCTTGCCCCGCCAGCGGCCTACAGGCCCGCGAAAATCAGCATAGATCTTGCCAACAGCTGGATCGATGTCCATTCGACCTCATCGGCGGCCAATCCCTTCGCCTCCCCCCGGCCCTGATGGCAGGCGGGATCCGCCTGAAACGCGAAGGCTGATCCGTCCCGGGACGCACGGTCCCGGGATGCGCGCATTTCCCGCCATTTCCCAGAAATGCGGCGGATCCCATGCAATCGACCCGAAAATCCGGCCCGCCACGCCGTCATGCCAACCCGCCGGCATCGTGGATTTTTCCTATCTGCAAAGATTTCCCCTGCTTTCCTTTCCATCTCGATCAGGTGATCTCTAAACCACAGGTTAATTCTTCCGCATGTTTTAGAAATCGACAAAAGACCACTCGGAATGGGATCGTAATGAAGGCGAGGTAGACCTGTGTTGGTGGCGATGATTTGCCAGCGGTCGCCGTGGTGAAATGCGGAGTTTTAGAAATGAGCACTGGCCTTCCATCTATTCGAAGGAAACGTAGGGACGTTCCATCCAGACCAAGCTTGAAAACGGTGCTGCTGATTGGCGCGGCAGTGACAATTGCGGGCTGGAGCATCGATAGTACAGAGGCTGCCACCAGCTCCACATCCCATGGCTCTGTCGTTCCGGCCAAGAGCAAGAAGAAAAAAAGCACCTCGACCTCCAGGACCGCCACCTCCTCGTCCACCACCCAGACGACATCGGGCACGGCGGGCACCGCGGGTACCATCACGGCCACCGGCCAGACGACGACCACGACAACCCAGAACGCCACCACGATCCAGCAGGCATCGTCGAGCACCGCGGCCGCCGGCCGGAGCGAAGACATCACCGTCACCGGCACCCGTCTGTCGCAGACGCGGCTCAGTAACGTCACGGCGGGCACCACGCTGGATGCCAAACAGCTCCAGGCACGTGGATATTCCAACCTGGGCCTGGCGCTGCTGCGTGAAAACCCGGCATTTTCCGTCCCGTCCAACAGCCCCGTCGGATCGCAGGGATCATGGGGCGCGGGACAGACCTTCAGCGGCCTGCTGGCCCTGGGTGACCAGCGCACCCTGACACTTATCGACGGCATGCGCATGGTCGGCGGCGCCACGGCGTCGCTGTATGGCGCGGGCAGCGGTTCGCAGGTGGACGTCGGCACCATCCCGACCTCGCTGGTGAAAAAGATCGACACGCGTTACGGCGGCGCGGGCGCGGCCTATGGCGCCGATGCCGTGGCGGGTGTCGTCAACTATCAGCTTGACGATCATTTCAAGGGCATTGATTTCAACGCGCAGGGCGACTGGACCCAGAAGCTCGACGGGGGACAGGAAAAGGTCTACCTGAAATACGGCACGGGTTTTGACCATGACAAGGGCGGCATCGTCTTTGACGTGGAATATCGCAACGCGGATGGCCTGGTTTACAATGACCGTGCCAAAAGCATCGGCAGTGAGGCCGAGACCTATCTGTGGCCGGCGCTGACCAGCAATTCCCCCTATTATTACACGCTGACCAAGAACGAACGTTTCAGCCAGCTGAGCGCAACCGGCATTCCGCTTGTCAATGGTGAGCTGAATCCTTCCTATTTCGGGCAGGCATCCGGCGGCATCGCGGCACCCGGCGGGGGCGTCCTGCAGTTCAGCAAGGACGGCAAATCCCTTATCCCGCTGACGGGAACGGTCACGCGCAGTAATTATTACACCGCAGGCGGCAATGGCCTGTCCTTTGAAAATTATGACCAGCTTTATACGCCGCAGACGTCGCTGAACCTGACGACGCTGGGACATTATGACTTCAACCGCCACCTGCATGCCACATGGCAGGGCTGGTACCAGCGTGGCGAGGCCAAGAGCTCCGTCAACCAGGGGCTGTACTATTCCGCCACGTTCGAAGGCGATCCGCTGACGCGGGCCAACTTTGACGCCGATCCGCAGGATTACGTCAACGGTAACCTGGTCTTAAGCACGGCCAACCCGTACCTGACCTCGGCCGAGCGGACAACCATCGTCAATTCCCTCAAGGCCGCCGGACAGCCGACGGATACGTTCTACCTGTCGCGTGCCAACCAGGATTTCGGGGAAGGCGCGTTTACCACCACAAACCAGATGTATCGTTTCCAGGGCGGCCTGAACGGTGATTTCGAGGCGGTGGGCCGTCGCTTCGACTGGAGCGTGAAGGGCGAATACAGCGAGTATCTGAGCAACACCAGAACCCTGATGGTGGACACGAACAACCTGATCAACGCGCTTGATGCCGTGACGCTGCCCAACGGCACCATTGGCTGCGCGCCGGGTTATGTCAATTCCACTGCCAAGACCCGCAGCGAGACCTGCGCGCCCCTCGATGTCTTCGGGCGCAACCAGGAAAGTGCCGCGGCGCTGAAATACATCACGTCATGGGTCAACCCCAGCAACACCAACAAGCAGCTCGACGTACAGGCGGAAATTCACAGTACCGTTGTCAAGCTGCCCGCAGGCAATGTCCGGTGGGACCTTGGTTACGAACATCGCTGGGAATCCTATAACTTCGATGCAGGCAGCATCCTGAACGGTGAAGTGCTGTCCGATGGCAGCCGCCGTCAGTATGGTGATGAAATCCCCACCCCGAACACCAACGGGGCTTACGGCACGCACGAAGTCTTCGGGGAACTCGATGTTCCGATCGTGTCACCGGAAATGCATGTGCCGGGTGCCTATCATATCTCGGCCACGGCAAACGGACGCTACATCCACAACAGCATGACCGGCAGCTACTGGACCTATATGTTCGGTGGCAGCTGGTGGCCCACCCGGGATTTCGGCTTTAGCGGAAATTACGCACAGTCCGTTCGTAACCCGTCCGTAACCGAACTGTTCTCCCCGACAAGCCGCGTCAACAGCATGGCAAGCGACCCGTGCGCCCAGGAAGATATCGCCAACGGCCCCAATCCAGCCGTTCGTGCCGCCAACTGCGCCAAACAGGGCATTCCGAAGGGATTTGTCTCCAACATCGTCAACTATGGCATTTACGGAACGGATGGCGGCAATTCGCACCTGCAGAACGAAGTCTCCCACAGCTATACCGGTTCGCTTCACTTCATGCCGCATTTCGTCCCCGGCCTGCAGGTGGACGCTTCCTTTGTTGACGTGACGATCAGCAATGAAATCGAGGATCTGGGCATCAGCGACATCATGAGCGCCTGCTACGATTCAAGCTCGTTCCCCAACAAGTACTGCAGCATGTTCACCCGCGACCCGACCACCCACCAGGTCACGAACTATCAGGAAGGCTTCGTCAATATCGCCAACCAGCATATGCAGGCCCTTGAAGGGAAACTGAACTACTTCATCCCGATGTCGCGCTTCGGACAGCGGTTTGCCGACTGGGGATCGTTCAATATCGGCGTGAACTATAACCACTATGTCAAGAATACCCAGACGTTCCTCGGCACGACCTATCCCGAGGTTGGCAGCACCAGTTCGCCCAAGGATTCCTTCACGGCCAACCTGGATTATGTGCGTGGCCCGCTTTTCGTGCAGTGGCAGACCATCTATTACGGTCCGTCCAAGTTTAACGTGACGGCCAGCCAGTACGCGGAAACGTTTAACAGCCGTCCGGACTTCTTCTACTTCAACACGACGATTGGCTATAAAATCACGAAGAACCTTAACCTCAACTTCATGATGAACAATGTTTTCAATGCGCTTCCCAAAGGCGTGGGAACGGTGGGCCTGACACGTTACTATGACGTCATCCTGGGCCGTTCCTTCGAATTCTCGGCCGGGGTTCACTTCTGATTTTCAAGACAGGCGGTCCGGCTTCCTGAATACTGCCGGACCGTATTCCCCATCATTACAGAAAACCGTGCCCGCCACTGGAAAGATTCCGGTGGCGGGCACTGTCATATCCGGCCTGGAAATCATCCCCCGTCTCCTGCTTTGTGACCCCAATATCCGGTCAGGAGCAGGCGGGAAAATGCCCGATATTCCCGCCCATGTTCAATGCCACGACGAAGAAGAGGCGGAAAATCAGGCATGCGCTCCCCCAACACCCATGACCTGCCTGTGGTGTATCACCCTGCGCGACCCGCTTATTGCCTGTGACATGTCGCGCAAATCCCGAGAAAGTTTTTGGTGAAGCTTTTTTCAAAAAGCTTCGAAAGACGCCGCCTTTTTGAAAAAAGGCGTCACCCAAAAACTTTTATCATTTTCATCAACGGATTGTTTTCAGATGACATGGCCACCGAAAGGGTTTCACGGGCCTGCCGACCCTCCATCCTGAATTCCGGCCGGATGGACAGGAACCTCTGCAAACATGTCCCACGTCCACAAAAAGATTGTCCATCATCCGCCAGAAGGAGTTGATGAGACAGCTTGTGATGGATGAAATGATTATTCGGGGCACTGACACAATGCCAACCATATCGCGCTGTCAGCGCGGATCAGGCAGTCCTGTGCCTGTAAAAGTCAGGAAAGCGACAGGATCGGATATCCTGCATGACCTTATCCATGGGACCAGCAATCAGGCAGGGACACCACGGCGCTTCCCTGCTCCTGTCCGGACTGCATCGTGGCGGATCTGGCGATAGCGGGAATGCAATTACGGATTGCATCATACCCCCGCCCCATGCATGCAGGAATGACTGCCGGGAACATCCCATGAATGTCCCGACCATCATTTCATATTACTGGAAATATGGGCACCAGTCCGGAACAGGCAGCTTCCGGACTGGCATTTTCGATATCAGGGCTTGTCGGATATCTTCTTCGGATGCAGGTCCTGGGCATCGAAACTGAAGTCGGATCCCACGACACGCATCGATATGCCCGTAACCTTGCCATCCATGTCGCGCTGAAACTGCACGTAGCAATCGTCCCCCGCATCCTGCGCGCGATCGTCCCACCGCACCACGAACAGATCATGCGGCAATGCGGAGAGGTTGCCAGCAAGTCCCGGCGAGTTGTCAAAAGAAAGACGAAGATCGTTGCCTTTCTGCGTGACATGGATATTGCCGCGCCAGTCATCATGATACAGCCCGACATAATCACGCTGTGCCTGCGCCGACAGATGAATGAACGGCCGTGCCGGCGACCCGGGGCCGGTTGTCGCGGCAGCCTTCGCCTGCTCCGCGTTGTTGTCGTCTTCCTGCTTTTTCCAGTGCGCAAGCCAGTCCGCGCTTTTCCCGGTCGTGACCAGTGAATTCAGCGTCGTCTGGATGACAAAGCTCGGACGGTAATCGTCATGGTTCGTCAGGACCACGATCCCGGTTTTCATTTCCGGCAGGAACGAGACATAGCTGACCATTCCGTCGATGGTTCCCGTGTGCCAGACACGCTTTTTGCCGAAAAAGTCCTCCATGAACCAGCCATAGCCATAGGCGCGGAAATGTCCCTGCGTCGCCTCCGCCGTGTCCGGCAGCGGCAGCAGCGCATGCGGCGCCCAGACCTCGTCACGCTGCGCGGTGCTGATGATGGTCTTTCCTTCCGGCGTCTTGCCGCCATTGAGGTACATCTGCACCCAGCGGGTCATGCCATCCACACTGCACCAGATACCGCCCGCGGGCGCCACGACAGGCAGGCTGAGCGATGCGCGGTCCGGCAGGTCGGGACTGTTGCCCTCGCCCGTTGCGACATCCGTCTCCCCCTTGACGGGCGGCGTACTCTGGCAGGCGGGCAGGCCCGCTGCGTCGATCAGGCGCGACTGCACGAAATTTTCCCAGCTGGTGCCGGTCATTTTCTCCACCAGCGCGCCCGCGACCACGTACAGCAGGTTATTATAGGCGTAATTCGCGCGGAACGGCGCGGTAAACGGCATGTAGGGAAGGGCCGCCAGGATTTCCGGGCGGGTGAAGTTGCTGTGGGAAAACAGCATCAGATCGCCCGCGCCCAGCCCCATGCCGCTGTGATGGGTCAGCAGGTCGCTGATACGGAAATCCCGCGTGATGAAGGGGTCTGCGACACGGAATTCCGGCATATGGTCGATGACCCGGTCATCCCATTTCAGCTTGCCCTGATCGACAAGGAGCGCAAGCGCGGTGGTCGTGAATTCCTTGGTGTTGGAGCCAATGGCGAACAGGGTGCGGGTATCGACCTTTTCACTGTGCGCGTCCTCGCTGCGGCGGCCATACCCGCGCGAGAACACGACCTGCCCATCATGGACGACCGCGACGGCGATCCCGGGCACATGGAACGCATCGCGGGTGCGTTCGACAAGGGTGTCAATCTGTTCCGCCGTCAGGCCGGCAGGCAGCGCGGGCGCCGCGCATGCGGGCAATGCGACAAGGGGAGCGGCAAGGAGAGAAAGCGCCCCCACTCCCCCCATGTAACGAATGATCCGTCCTGCAAATGACCTGTTCACTACTCTGCTGTCCTGCTCTGCTGAAAAACGAAAAGATGCCGGACATGGCACTCCATTGTGGCAAGCAAAGCATGAAACGTCCCCCGCTGTCCCATAACGAGATGCAATCCGTCCTTAACCTGGGGTATAATTCCCCGCCCTTCAGTCCTGCAGACGCTGGAGGTCGACATCCAGCTCCGTCCGCAAAAGCGACAGGATATCGCGCGAAATATGCGAAAGCGCGTAATCCGCGCGGAACAGCACGGTGCATGCGACATGCAGCGGCGGGGTAATCGCATGGGGTTTTGACAGGCCGGGATGATGCAGCGCCGTCAGGGCATCGACAATCGAACATCCCGCCCCAAGCCGCACCAGTTCCGCCGCCATGTAATGCGTGCGCACCCGCACCGATGGCGCCGCGCAGACCCCCGCCTCCTCCATCGCCATGTCCAGCAGCCGGGCGGTGGGGTCATTCTCGCTCAGGCCGATATACCGCGTCGGGTCGATCCGCTCCAGCATGACCGGGCCATCGGCGATTTCCCCGTCAATCAGCAGGAGGGGCACGTCCGCGATATGGTGGGAACCGACCCCGTCGCAGGCATAATCGCCAAAGACGATCCCCAGGTCGAGGTCATGGTTGAGGATGCGCGATACGATTTCGGTGCCATGCAGGGTATCGATCGTCAGTTCGGTGCCCGGATGGCTGGCGTGGTACCGCTGGATCACCCGTGGCACGAGACTGAGCCCGAGGCTGGGCACGCAGCCGATGCTGATCGTATGGCCGTCACGGGCATAGCGCAGGTTGTCGGTCAGGCGCTTGAGGTCCGACAGCTTGCCGAAAATCGTGTTCACGTGGGGCAGCATGATCTGCGCCTCACGCGTGGGGACAAGACGCCCGCCCGTACGCTCGAACAGCGCGAACCCCAGGGACTGCTCCGCATACCGCAGCACCTTGCTGGCGGCGGGCTGCGAGACATGCAGCACTTCCGCCGCACGGCGCAGCGATCCCGTCGTCATGATCGCATAGAAAACTTCAATCTGACGCAGACGCATATCCCGCGTGCCCCCTGTCTATGGCTGGCATGCGATGGCGTACCCGTTACGCCATCCATAAGAAACCGCGGCTTCACGCGGCCCGAACCCACGATGGTTCCCTTCCGGGGCCATCGCGGTCCCGGTCAGGCGATCAGACTTGTCAGCCGTTTCTGGACGGGTGGACGAAACTGTCATGAACCTGTCGGGAAATCGTGTTGAGCACCCTGATCCCCGCTGCCTCGTCAAGAAGGGATTTCGTCAGCATTACAAGGATATAATGCCGTCCATCGGGCAGGAAGACGATCCCCGCGTCGTTGCGCACGCCATCGACCCATCCCGTCTTGTGCGCGACCGGGGTGCCGGGCGGCAGGCCCGGCGGGATCATGTCGTTGAATTTCTGTCCCTTCATGATGTCGATCATCGCCTGGCTCTGTGCCGGTCCCACGATGTCGCCGTGGTCGAGCTTCTGCAGGAACAGGCCCAGCCCCCGCGCCGACACCTGGTTGTGGATCCCCTGGCTGTTGGCATCATAATCCTCGATCATCCGGCCGAACCTGATGCCATCGAGGTGCTGGACCGCCACGATGGCCCGGACATAGGGAACGCCGATGCGTTCGATCATCAGGTTCGTCGCCAGGTTGCTGCTGTACTGGATCATCACGCGCAGCAGTTCGGAGACGGCGACCGGCCTGCCAATCGCGGCATAGAGCGGGTCGTAGGAATCTTCCTTCTGGTCCAGCGCGAAGCTTCCTGTCCCCACCAGGGAATGGAAGCGGTTATGCACGACGATCATGTCCTGCGGGTGCAGGGTTCCCTTTGTAAAACTGTCATAGGCGGCATCCATCACGAACAGCTTCATGGTGCTGGCCGCGTCGATGAAGTCGTCACAGTTCAGGCAGACCTGCGGCGGCTGTCCCGACATTGCCGCATAGACGGCGAAATGACCGGGCTGTCCCTGTATGGTTTTCGCAATGTCATCCGACAGTGTCGCGCCATGGGCCTGGGTCATCACGCACGTCCCCATGATCATCAAAGTCGCGACACCGCGCCGCAGCACTGCACCAACCCTGAACATGGGCATTCCTTCTCCCAGACAGGCCCGCCGTGACGGGGCCATGCCGCCGGTCCGGACATGAACGGGACCGTGGCTGGGGTCACTCTTACACCATTCCGCCTTCGACACAATGCTTTCCCTGATGGCATCACCCCATCCCGAAATCCCGGGCCATGGCAGGATTTGACAAGCGTCCCCTTGTGGCGGAAACTGGCGGAAATTCGTGAAAAAGGCATATCTTTCCGGTTCATGGCGCGCGTCCCTCACCCTGTGACATGCCCGGCCCCAGGCCGGTGGCTGATTGTCGCGTGCACGCTTCTGGGCTTTGTGGGGCAGCTGCTGATCCTCAACCAGGCCCGGCCGGGGGAAATGCCCCGCGCCACGATTGAACGCCTGATGGGCATCGACATCGCGTCAGGCCCCGCCATGGCGGACTGTGCACAGCAGCACGGCCCGGCCGCGATGGTGATGGCAATGGGCGGCCTTCATCACGCCCTTTTCCACGAAAGCGGGCATGACACGTCCCATCACGACCATGACGGGTCATGCGCGTTGTGTCCGCTGCTGCATCTTCCGGCCATGGCGCTGGCGGCGCAGGCCTTCGTGCCACTGCCACCGATGCCATGGATGCGTCCCCACTGCCGTCCGGGACAGCCGCGTGGCCCACCGGCCATTTCGCCCGGCGTCCCCCCATCACGCGGTCCTCCGCCTGCTGCCTGAACCCTAGCGCCAGCAGGAAGCGGCAGGACTGTCCCATCCGTTCCGCCACCCGGCGCGATATCCCCCGGTATCGCGCCAGACGGTAATGGAGACATGAAAACGCGCATCCATTCCCTGCTGGCTGGTTTTCCGTCAGTTCAGGATCGTAATTCATGTCGCGTTTTTCCAGGGCGGCCACGCGCTGGGGGATCGTCATATGGGGATGCATGATCGCCCGTGATGCGTGCGCGTCCATTTCCCCCGACCTTCGCCAGACCCACCGCCCGGCCGTCGCCTCCGCCCGGACGGCACCCATCCCGGCCCCGGCCCGCAAGGCGCAAAAAGCCATGGCCGACGTGCATGATGGCAGCGAAAACATAGAGGTTCGCGCGAACCGCGGGTCCTATACGGCGCCCACGTCCGACGTGTGGGGAAAATCCGCCGTGGCGCTGAAGGACATCCCGCATTCGATTTCCGTCATCACGCAGGAACGGATGCAGGATTCCAACATGCTGACGATGACGGACGCGATGCGGCAGGTAAACGGGATCCGTGTCCTGCCGGGATCGACGGCGAACTCCAATTTCTATTCCCGTGGCTACCAGCTGACGACATCGCTTGACGGCACGCCCAATGCGGCGGGGACGCTGAACAACGCATCGTTCGACCTGTCGATGTATGAACGTATCGAGGTACTGCGCGGGTCCGCCGGCCTGTTGCAGGGCGCGGGCGGCGCGGGCGGCGTGGTCAACGAGGTGACCAAGAAACCGGGGCGGGATTTCAGCGTCAGCGGGGCCGCGACGATCGGCAGCTTTGACAATTACCGTGCCGATCTTGACCTCAACGTGCCGCTCAACCATTCACGCACGTTGCGGTTCCGGACCGCCGACCTGTTCGAGGACAACGACTTTTTCTACAACTATTCCCATTCGCGCAAATGGCAGGCCTATGGCGCGCTGGAATGGGACATCACGCCGACGACGACCTTCCTCGTCTCCCACGCGGCGCAGCAGCAGGACATCACCGCGCCCTATTACGGGCTTCCCGTCACGACGGATGACACGCTGTGGTACGGCGGGCGGTCCGCCAACCCGTCGCAGCCATGGGGATACAGCAACTACATGACGCAGCAGACCATCGTGTCGCTGTCGCAGAAACTGGGCAGGGACTGGACCCTGACCGCGCGCGGCACGTTCTATGACCAGGGCTATGACATGCTCTATAACGAACCGTGGACCACCATAAACGCGAAAACCGGCCTGCTGACCTATGAAGATCAGGGCATCGCCGCGCAGCGGGGCAGCAGTTCCTCACGCTCGGCCGACATCTATGCGACGGGCGCGTTTCGCCTGCTGGGCCGGACGCATCATATCCTTGCGGGTTTCAACTATAATTCCTACGACCAGTACGTGGCCTATGCCAATGTAAGTGGCAGCGGCGTGTACCCGGACATCAGCATCAACAACACCGCCGCCGTTCCCGCCCCGCCGCCCGGCAGCATCAGCTATGCCCCCTCTTCGGGCGGGGCGGAAGGCAGCGACGATTTCGCTTATCAATGGGGGTTTTACGGGCAGCTGCGGCTGGAACCGGTCCGTCACCTGTCGCTGATCCTGGGGGGACGGATCTCGCGCTTTTCCGAACATTCCCGCGACGCCTATCCCTCCCCACGGGGGCGGTGGTCGACGGAGTCGGACATCCATGCGCAGCTGACCCCCTATCTGGGGGCGGTGTACCAGATCACGCCAAACCTGTCGTGGTATGCCAGTTACGCCAGCATCTTCACCCCTTCGGTGGGGGATCTGCGATATCATGGCGGCGGGATCGCGCCACAGGTGGGCAACCAGATCGAAACCGGGTTCAAGGGCGGGTATTTCCAGGGACGCCTGAACATCTCCGCCGCCCTGTTCCGCATGGAAAGCACCAACCAGCCCCTGTCGGACCCGCAACATATCGGGTTCTACATCACGACCGGCCCCATACGCCGGCAGGGGTGGGAGGCTCAGGTCGATGGCGAAATCCTGCCCGGCCTCAGCGTCTCGATCGGCTATACCTATCTGGATACAAAGCTTTCCAACCCGTCCTCCCCTGATTTTGGCGGGGCATTCTCGCCACATCACATGTTCAAGTCATGGGTGCATTACACGCTGCCCGGCGGCCGGCTGAAGGGGCTGAGCCTGGGGGCCGGCATCGATGCCAGCAGCAACCTGCGCGGTGGCTACCCCACCACGCTGCAGGGCGGGTACATGACCATCGACAGCATGATCGGCTATGCCATCAACAGGAACCTGCGGCTGCAGCTCAATGCGAACAACCTGACCGACCGTTATTACTACGAACGGGCCAGCGGCGTGTGGCAGTTCAATTTCCCCGCGGCCCCCCGCAACTTCATGGCGACCTTCCGTGCGACGTACTGATCCCCCTCCCCGCCATTCCCTTTCGGACTGGTCGGTCCTGTTCCCTTACTGGCGGTCAGGGGAAAAATGGATACCGCTGGCGATGCTGGGGGGCATTGTCGGCCTGTCCTTCGTATATGTCCGCATGGCCGTGTGGTTCGGCATGTGGAACCAGCAGTTCTTCGACGCCATGTTCGCCTACCGGATCGGGACATGCCTGCGGCTTCTGCCGACCTATATCGCGGTCTGTATCCTTTCCAGCGGCTGCTACGTCTTTCAGACCTACCTGACGCAGGTCCTGTCCATGCGCTGGCGCCTGTGGAACACACGGGTCTACCTGCGCAGGTACCTATCCGACACGGCCTATTACCGCATGGAACATGGGGGCGGACGCGACGACAATCCCGACCAGCGTATCGCGGACGACCTGTCGCAGATGACGATCCTCAGCCTCCGCATGGGGCTGGATGGCATTCAGGCCGTGACAACCCTGCTGTCATTTTCCATCGTGCTGTGGAACATTGGCGGCGCGTTCGATTTCACATGGATGGGACACCATTTCCACCTGTCGGGCTACCTTCTGCTGGGCACCGTCGCGGCAACGCTCGTGGCTTCGTTCCTCATGGAGAAACTTGGAAGCCCCCTGATCGAGGCCGATTACCGCCAGCAGCATGTCGATGCGGACCTGCGCGCGGCCCTTGTGGACGTGCGGCGCAATTCGGAACAGATCGCCTTCTACCGTGGCGAACAGGCCGAAGATCTGCGCCTGTCCCATTACCTGGCGAACATCGCGCGTAACTGGCGCAGCGTCGTGACCTATACATGGCGGGCCAGTTTCGTCGGCGACCTGTTCAATGGCACGGCGTCAATCATATTATGGGTGCTGCTTCTGCCGAAGCTTCTCGCGCATGCCCTGACTTTTGGCGAATATTCCCGCATCAACGCGGCGTTCATGCAGGTCAGGCGCAGCCTGCAATGGTTCATGAGCAACTATACCGACCTCGCCACCCTGCGTTCCGTCCTGCAGCGCCTGCATGAATTCGAACACGCCGTCAGCCAACCCGCGCCCCATGACATCGTGCGCATCGATACCGCCGCGCCGGGGATCGACATCACGAACCTCGTCATCGACCGTCCCGACAATACCCCCCTGCTCACCATCGCGGAGCTGCATATCGGACAGGGCGAACGCTGGATGGTCCGTGGTGCTTCGGGGACGGGCAAAAGCACCCTGCTGCGGGCCATGGCCGGACTGTGGGAATACGGGCATGGCACCATCGCCTTTGACATCGGGCATGCCATGTTCCTGCCGCAACGCAGCTATCTTCCGCCCGGCACGCTGCGCAGGGTGCTGGATTACCCCTTTTCCACCCGGCACGAGGACGCATATTACGCGGCGGTCCTGCAGACCCTCAATCTGGGTGCGTACATTCCCCGGCTGGACGAGGACGCCTGCTGGGACACCATCCTTTCCCCGGGCGAGGCACAGCGCGTGGCGATCGCGCGGGTCCTTCTGTCACGCCCGGCCATCCTTTTCATGGACGAGGCGACCTGCGCGCTGGATGCGGAAAATGAACGCAATGCCTATGCCGCCCTCCTTGCGGCACTGCCGCGCACCACCATCGTCAGCGTCGCCCACCACGAGGGACTGCGCCATTTCCACCGGCATGAAATGACACTCAGTGCCACAACAGGAAACATCACGATAACGTAACGGAGTGAAACAAATGGTCGATTTTGCAATCCCTTAACCATGGGTTATGGGAAGACAGCGTTTTTAAACTGGCCTGACATGGTGTCTGTTTTTAGATTTTCAGACGAATAACACCATAAAAACATTACCGGCGTCTGCACGGTAATGCCAATCCAAAGGTCAGGGACGATGCCGGCACAACGCAATATCACGGTCATAGGCGGTGGCGTCACGGGATTGGCCACGGCCTATGCCCTGTTGCGCGACGGACATCAGGTCACGCTTGTCGAGCGGCACGACGACGTGGGGATGGAGGCAAGCTTTGCCAACGGCGGACAGCTGAGCTACCGCTACGTCCATCCCCTGGCGGACGCGGGCGTGCCACGCGACGCGCTGGCGTGGCTGCTGCGGGCCGGTTCCCCGATTTCACTGCGCCTGCGCGCCGACCCGCACCAGTGGCGGTGGATGCTGTCGTTCCTGTGCGCGTGCAATGCGACCACCAATGCGAAAAACAGCGCGGTCCTGCTGCAACTGGCCCTGCGCAGCCAGGCGGGCCTTGCGCAGTGGCGCACGGACGGGCTGAAGGACTTCCTGTGGCGGCAGCCGGGCAAGCTTGTCGTCTATCGCAACGCGGCGAAATTCCGCAAGGCCGCGCGCAACGTCAGCAATCCCGAACTGGAACAGGTGCTCTCCCCCCGCGAATGCGCCAGGGTGGAACCCGCCTTCGCCGCCCTTGCGCCCGATCTGGCCGGCGGAATCTTTTCGCCCGCGGACGAGGTGGCGGACTGTCATCTTTTCTGCCTTTCCCTGCGCGACGCCATGGCCGCGATGCCCACGTTCCGGCAGGTCCGGGGCATCGCCAGCCTGAGCGCGGCCACGAACGGCCGGTGCGACGTGCTGGTGGACGGAAGACCGCATGACACGGACCTTGTCGTGCTGGCCGCAGGCGAAGGGTCGCGCCACCTTGCGCGGCCGCTCGGCTTTGACCTGCCGCTTTACGGGCTGAAGGGATACAGCCTTACGGTGAACTCACGCGCGGGCACGATGCCGGATGTCAGCGTCACGGATTATGACAACCGCGTCGTCTATGCACGGCTGGGCGACGCGCTGCGTATCGCGGCCATGGTCGATATCGGCGCGCGTGACGCCAGCGTGGACCCGCGCCGCATCGCCCGACTGCGGACACTTGCGGCACAGACCCTGCCGCAGGCCGGCCCATACGAAACGGCGCGGCCATGGGCGGGACTGCGCCCGGCAACACCCACCGGGGTTCCCATCATCGCGGGCACGCGTTATCAGAACCTGCTGTTCAATGTGGGACAGGGTGCGCTCGGCTTTACGCTTTCGGTCGGTTCGGCATTGAAAATCTGCGACCTCGTACGCGGCGACAACGCCCAGGGCGCCGCCTGAGAGGAGAGCAGGGCATGCACGATATCAGATGTGGCCGCCGCCACCTGCTGCTGGGGGGCGCGGCCAGCCTGATCGGCCTTGCCACCACGCCCGCCATCGCGCGCGCGAAACGCAGCCGCACGGTGGTCGATGGGCTTGCGGGGCTTGGCGCCCCGGTCGAGGTCCTGGAGGATCGCTGGGGCGTGCCGCATGTCCGGGCCGCCAGTATTCCCGATGCGTTTTTCGCCAATGGTTTCCTTGTGGCGCGCGACCGCCTGTGGGAACTGGATTTCGGCCATCGCCAGTCGCTCGGCCGCCTTGCCGAAGTCTTCGGGGCGGATTTCGTGGAGTCCGACACCGCCAGCCGCCTGTTCCTGTTCCGCGGGGATGCCGCGGCCGAACTAGCGCGCTTTTCCCCGCAGGTGCAGGACTGTGCACGTGCGTACGTGGCGGGCATCAACGCATACCTGGCCCGGCTGCGGGCCGATCCCGATCTCCTGCCCCCGGAATTCCGGATTTTCGATTACAAGCCGCTGGACTGGGACGTGCTGGACCTGATCCGCATCCGGGCCGAAGCGACAGGCAATACGGAGGCGGAAATCCGCCGCGCCCGACTTGCGGCACAGGGGGGGCTGGCGCTTGATGGCCTCGTCATACCGCTACAGCCCGCGCATGACCTGTCCGTACCGAACGGTCTGGACGTGCATGCCGTCTCGGAAAAGGATCTGGGGCTGTTTGGCGTCCTGCAGAACCCGCCGTCACTGAGCAGGGCGGCCCTGCCTGACGATACGCGGCACAGGCGGATGAATTCCGGCAGCAACGCATGGGTCATCGCCCCGTCGCGCACGGCCACCCGTCGTCCCATCCTTGCCAATGACCCGCATCTTGGCTTTGGCATACCGGGGCCGCGATATGTCATTCACCTCAGCGCGCCGGGGCTGGATGTCATCGGCGGCGGCACGGCAGGAATGCCCGGCGTGATGCAGGGCCATAACGGACATATCGCCTTTGGCCGGACCAATTTCCACATCGATCAGGAAGACCTGTTCATCCTGCGCACCCACCCCGCCCATCCCGACCGTTATTTCCATGACGGCGCGTGGAAAAGCATGGAGACACTCCATACCCGCATCGCCGTGCGGGGCGAGGCCGATCGTGATGTCACCCTGCGCTATGCCGCGCAGGGGCCGGTGGTTTCCACCGATCCCGCCCGCCATCGCGCCACGGCGGTCAGCGCGACATGGCTGTATCCGGGCGCGAACGGCCTGCTGGTCAATATCGGCCTGAACCTTGCCCATGACTGGGACACGTTCCGCGAGGCACTGCGTGTCCATACCAGCCCCACCAATTTCACCTATGCCGACACCACCGGCAATATCGGGTGGCAGGCGGCGGGCGGGCTGCCGTCACGCGCGGACGGGCATGACGGGCTGCTGCCGGCGCCCGGCGATGGCCGTTACGACTGGAAAGGGCTCCAGCCGCTCGAAATGCTGCCGTCCACCTTCAATCCCGCCCGGGGCTGGTTCGGCACCTCCAACGAAATGAACCTGCCCCCCGGTTATCCGGCGCAGGAACGCCGCGTCAGTTTCGAATGGCGTGACGCCTTTCGCTACAACCGCGTGGCCGAGGTCCTGCAGGCCCTACCACGCGCCAGCGTGGCGGACTGCGTGGCGCTGCAGCATGACACGTTTTCCCGGCTTGCGCTCGATGTGGTGGGATTGCTGCCCGCCGTGCCCACGGACCTTGCGCAAGAGGCCGCCATGCTGCGTGGCTGGAATGGCCGCGTCGAGGCCGACAGCCCGGCCGCCGCCCTTTACGAGGTCTGGTGGACGCACCTTGAACGCGCGCTTTACGCCCTCCTGATCCCGGCGCACCTGCGCGACATCCTGCCCGGCCCCATTGATGCCGCGGTGCAACTGGCCCTGCTGCGCACGCCCGACGCGCGTTTCGGGACGGCGCCGGTGGCTGTGCGCGACACCATGATGGTCGATGCGCTGCGCCAGGCGGTGGCCGAACTGCGGCAGCGACTTGGCCCCGTTCGCGCGGCATGGCGCTGGGGGGCGCTGCATACGATCACGCTGCATCATCCCCTGGCGCACATCCCTGATATTTCCACGCAGTTTCCGCAGATCGGTGGCGCGACAACCGGCACGGGCGGGGATTCCTATACCGTCATGGCGCGGTGGTACAATCCCCTCTCGAAACATCACGCCCCCTATGTCGCCACGGGCGGCGCAAGCTACCTGATGGTGTGCGACGTGGGGGCATGGGACAATTCGGTCTTCCTCAATTTCCCCGGACAGTGCGGCGATCCGCATTCCCCCCATTACGCGGATTTCATGCCCGTATGGCTGAAGGGACAGATGCAGCCCCTGACCTTTTCCGCCCATCGCGTCAGGGCGGCGGCCGTCGGGCGCGTGACATTGCAGCCGGGAGAAAAATCATGAGGATGGCTGTCCTTTTCACGGCCATGGCCTGCGTGATGGCCTGCGCCCCGGCCGTGGCGGCGCAGGCGCGCGGCCACGCGCAGACGGATGCGGCCATGGACGCCATCGTGGCACATGGCGAAAGCCACCCCCTGGCCGCGATCGCCGCCGTGCGCATGCATGAAGGACGGATTGCCTACAGCTATTATGGTGGCTTCGCCCGCAGGACGGAGCACGGCGACGTGCCGGTGGGGCCTGATACGCTGTTCCGCATTGCCTCGATCTCCAAGCTTGTCACGACCATCGGCCTGATGGAACTGGTTGAACAGGGGCGCATCTCCCTTGACGGGGATATCTCGGACTATCTTGGCTTCCGGGTGCGCAACCCGGATTTCCCCGATGCGCCCATCACCGTACGGATGCTGCTCAATCACACCTCCACGCTGGCGGATGCAAACGGATACACACTGCCGCCCGACCACAGGGTCGCGGAACTGTTCGGCCCCGACCGCAAGCCGGGAGACGTGGGGTATCACTTCACGCACGGCGCGGGACACAGGCCGGGAACGTGGTTCGAATATAGCAATCTCGGCTTCGGGCTGATCGGCACCATCATCGAACGCGTCAGCGGCGAACGCTTTGACCGTTACCAGCAGGCGCATGTGCTGACGCCGCTGGGCATCGATGGGGGCTACAACGTTACGGAACTGCGCCACCCCGAACGGCTGGCGACCCTTTATACGGATTCTTCCGCTGGTTATGCCGCGCAGGTGGATACCCTGCCGCCCAAAGGGTGGCCGGCCCAGCTGGTTTCCCGTTATGTGGTCGGGTCCAACGGCACGATATTTTCGCCGCAGGGAGGATTGCGGGTTTCCATCGCGGGCCTTGCCCGGCTGGCGCGTTTCATGCAGCAGGGCGGAACGCTGGAGGGGACGCGGCTTTTGTCCACACGCAGCATCCACCTGATGGAAACGCCCACATGGCAGTATGACGGGCATGACGGAAGCTGCCCCTATCCCATCGCCAGTTACGGGCTGGGAATGATCCAGCTGACGGGCGGCAAGGATCCCGATGGACGTCCGACCGCGCCCTATCGCGGGTATCATGGCCACCTGCGCGGACATCTGGGCGATGCCTACGGGCTGCATTCGGGTTTCTGGTACGATACGGCGAATGGAGATGCATTCGTGTTCGCGGCGGACGGATATCCCGATGATGACAGCGCGACGCCCGGCGCCTACTCCTCCTTCACGCGGGTTGAAGAACAGATTTTCACGACACTGGCCGGAGCCGCACGATAATGGTCCCTTCTTTCTTCGCACACGGGCTCCTGCGGCGGGCCGGCATCGGCATCCTGGGCGGTACCCTGCTGGCGGTCCCTGCTTTCGCCGCGCCGCAGGCCGCGACACAGGGAAACATGCCGCCGGGAAATACGACGCAGGCAGATACAGCGCAGGCAGGGGACGCCGCCCTTGAAAAACGCCTCTCCGCGCTGCTGGCGATGCCCTTTGCGTCCGAGATGACGGCGGCATCACAGGCCCCGCGCATCGCGTGGGTGGAGCGGCGTGAGGGGGCGCGCAACATCATGCTGTCCGACAGGGGGCAGGCCCCGCGGCGCATGACGGATTATACGCGCGATGACGGCACCGATCTGTGGGGGCTGGCGCTGACGCCCGATGGCCGTACCCTCGCCTATGTCGAGGGGGGGGACCCGGAGTTTCCCAACGATGCGCCCCCCAATGCCGGGCGGGCCGTCTTCGCGGGGAAACAGACCGTCCACCTCATCCTGCCCTCGGGGCGCAACCTTCCGATGGGCGAAGGACATTCACCCGTCTTTTCGCCAGATGGCAGCCATCTGGCCTTCAGCCATGGCGGCACGCTGATGGTTGGGCGCACCGGAACGACCCCCGTTGCCGCCTTTACGACGCCGGGGGTCATCACCGGACTGCGCTGGTCGCCCGATAACCGCCGCATAGCCGTCGAGGTCGACCGTGGTTCCCATGGGGTCATCGCCCTGTGGGATATCGATGGCAGGGCCACGGACATCAGCTTCATCCCGTCGGGCCTCGCCAGCGATGTGCTGCCGGTTTTCTCCCCCGACGGACAGTCCGTGGCATTCGTGCGCAAACAGGAGCCGGTCTTCAATACCGACCCGGACAAGGGCCGTTTCTGGTCGATACATGTCCATGACATCCGGACAGGGACCGAGCGCGTGATATGGACCCCGCCACAGGGAAAGGGATCGCGCTTTGCCGCACCGGAAGGGGGGATGCTGTACTGGACGGCGGATAACCAGCTGCTTTACCCGTGGGAGGGCAGTGGCTGGATGCGCGTGTGCGCCATGCCAGCCACCGGAGAGGGCGCGCCGAAATGCCTGACCCCGGACGGGGCCGAGGTTTCGTCCTATCATCTCTCCAGTGATGGAAAGAACCTTCTTTATACGGCCAATGCCGGAAATGCGGACCTGTGGCGGGCATGGTCCCAGCCACTGGCGGGCGGCGCGGCCACGCCCCTGACGCAGGAGGATGAGGAAGTCACCGAGCTGTTCACGGCAGGCAGCGATGTCGCCGTCATGGCGACCAGCGTGACGCAGACGGCGCATCCCGTGATGTTCGATCACGGAACGCGACAGGTGCCGGTAACGCCCGCCCTGCCCCCCGGCATATCGTTCGTCACGCCGCAGAACGTGCGATTCCACAGCGCCGACGGGCTGGACCTGCATGGTCAGCTGTTCGTGCCGCCTGATGATACGTCACGACGTCATCCGGCGCTGGTCTTCGTCCATGGCGGCCCACGGCGCCAGATGCTGCCGGCATTCAATGCGATGGGATATTATTCCAATGCCTATCTGATGAATCAGACACTGGCGGCCGAAGGATATGTCGTGCTGGCGGTCAATTACCGCAGCGGCTCCGGCTATGGCGAGGCCTTCCGCAATGCCCCTGACACGGGAGAGGCAGGCGCCAGCGAATATCGCGATGTTCAGGCCGCCGCCACATACCTGCAGCACCGTGACGACGTAACGCCGGAGCGGATCGGGATCTGGGGCGGAAGCTGGGGCGGATACCTGACGGGACTGGCGCTGGCGCGTAACAGCGACATTTTCGCGGCGGGGGCGGATTTCCATGGCGTCCATGACATGACCGGCCCCGATCATCCCGGCCTGTCGCCACAGCAGAACCGTGAGGTCCATGAGACGGAATGGCGTTCCTCCCCCATCGCGGACATACAGCACTGGCGCGCGCCCGTCCTGCTGGTGCATGGCGATGATGACCACAATGTCGAGTTCGAACAGTCAACGCTGCTTGCCCGCATGCTGACGGCGCAGGGCATCCCCTATGAGGATCATGTCTTCCCCGGGGAACGTCATGCCTTCCTGCGCACTTACGACTGGCTGCATGCCTATCTGTGGATGGACCATTTCTTTGGACGCACCCTGAAACAGGCACAGAAGTAGAGGATTGTCCGGAAATACCGCGTTTATGGAATAACGAAAATTTCTAGGTGTCGCCTTTTAAAAAGGCGACACCTTTCAAAGCTTTTTGAAAAAAGCTTCACCAAAAACTTTTACACGTTTCCCGAACATTTACCGGGATGCTTCTGAAGCGGTTCCTTTCTGACAGGTAACCGTGATTTCCCTTCCTGCTGATAACGATCCGTGCCGGGTCATGCGCAAAATCGCCCGGTCCGGTTTTTGGAACGGACAGCAGGAAAACTCTGCGCGGCGGTGCGCGTCTGTCTCATATCACCGCTGAGCAGGACATCCTCCCATGAAAGCACTGACCTGGCAGAAAAAGGGCAAGATCACATGTGAAAGCGTGCCTGATCCTGTCATTCTCGACGGAGGCGATGTGATCATCAAGGTGAGCGCATGCGCCATATGTGGCTCCGACCTGCATCTGATGGACGGCATGATGCCGACCATGCGCTGTGGCGACATCCTTGGCCATGAAACGATGGGCGAAGTGGTCGAGGTCGGAAAGGACATCACACGCCTTTCGGTGGGAGAACGCATAGTCGTTCCCTTCACCATCTCCTGCGGCGCATGTCGGCAGTGCAGATGGGGGAACTGGAGCTGCTGCGAACGCACGAACCCCAACGGGCGGCAACAGGCTGAAACCTTCGGATATCCATTATCCGGCCTGTTCGGGTATTCCCATGTCACGGGTGGTTTCGCCGGCGGCCAGGCGGAATATCTGCGCGTTCCGTATGCTGATATCGGACCGATCGTGGTGCCCGAAGGGCTGGAGGATGAACAGGTTCTGTTCCTTTCGGATATTTTCCCCACGGGATATCAGGCCGCCGAAAACTGCGACATCACGCCGGAATCCGAAAAGACCATCGCGGTCTGGGGATGCGGGCCGGTCGGACAGATGGCGATCCGGTCATGTTTCCTGCTGGGGGCGAAACGCGTCATCGCCATAGATGAAGTGCCGGAACGACTGGCGATGGCGCGCGCGGGCGGGGCCGAAACCATTGATTTCAGCCATCAGAACATTCAGGAAACCCTTGTCGACATGACGGAAGGGCTTGGGCCTGACGCAGTTATCGAAGCCGTCGGGATGGAAGCGCATGGCGCCGATACCATGATGCAGAAAGTCGGGTCGGCGCTGCTGTCCGCCACGACACTGGAACGGCCATTCGCGCTCAATCAGGCCATTCTGGGCTGCCGTCCGGGTGGTATTCTTTCAATGCCGGGCGTCTATGCCGGGGCGCTGGGACCCGTCATGGTCGGAATACTGATGAACAAGGGCCTGACCCTGCGCACCGGTCAGACCAATGTGCAGAAATACCTGAAACCGCTGCTGGAACGGATCAGGAATGGGGAAATCGACCCCTCTTTCGTCATCAGCCATCGTTCCGCGAACCTTGAAGATGGCCCGGCGCTTTATGAAAAATTCAGGGACAAGAAAGACAATTGCACCAAGGTTGTCTTTCGTCCCCATGGCTGAAGAAGACCGCAACCAGAACAATGATTTTCCAAAAATACTAGAAAACGCCGCCTTTTCAAAAAAGACGGCGTTCGTGGAAGCCGGCGCGTTCCGTTCAGGCTGGGTGGTTATTTTGATTTCGGCTGACCTGATGGCGCCTGTTTCTGAACCTGTTTCTGGGTCTGGGCTTTCTGCATTGCGGGCATGATTTTACGCGGCTGCCTGTACCATGTTTCAAGATCCTTGGGCGCCATGGGCTTGGCAAACAGGTAACCCTGCATGACATCACAGTGCAGGCTTTCCAGAAGTTCATACTGCGCTTCGGTTTCCACCCCCTCGGTGATGACCGTCATGCCCAGACGATTGCCAATGCCGATCACGGCGGTGGTCACGGCCTGCGCATTCGCATCATGTTCAAGATTCATGATGAAGCTGCGATCGATCTTGATTTCCGTAAGCGGCAGGCGCGTCAGCCGCGACAGGGATGAATACCCCGTTCCGAAATCGTCCATGGAAAGACCGACATTCAGGGCACGGATGGCATGCAGGACATCCATCGTGTCCTTGATTTCATCCATCATGACGCTTTCGGTTATTTCCACCGTCAGCCGCGTCGGCGCGATACCGAACTGCGTCAGAAGGTTGGAAATCATTTCCGGCAGCTGGCGCTTGCGGAAATGCCCGGCTGACAGATTGACGGACACGGCCGGAACGACGATGCCATCGCGGTCCCATTTGACAATCTGGCGACAGGCTTCTTCCAGGCACCACGCGCCAATAGCCTCGATCTGTCCGGTATCTTCCGCCACCGCGATGAAGCGTGAGGGGAAAATGTTACCCAGATGGGGATGATGCCACCGTGACAGGGCCTCCACACCGTACAGAGCCCCCGTTTTCGCCTCGACCTGGGGCTGGTAATGCAGGTTCAGCAATCCCTTGGCCAGGGATTCACGCAGGGCGGAACCAAGGACCAGAATGGCGACAGTATTGGGGACGAAATTTTCAACCTCCCGACAGACCAGATCACACATGTCCTGAATCTGCATCTCGGTCGAAAGGGACTGGAATACCGTGTTCTGGAGGTCCAGCAACTTCTTGCGATAGTTTTCCTCCATCACGTCCTTGATGGAGGCCAGATAGTACTTCTTCCCGTCATCGCCCATCTTGCATGACGACAGGGTCAGTTCGCCGGTAATATGATCGCCGTCCTTGTTCTGGAATATTATTTCCCGTGGCGCCCCGACAATGGTGTTGATGCCTGTCTCACGGTTGCGATTAATGTAATCGTCATGCTTGTGCCGGATTTCTTCCGGAACAAGCATCTTGACATTATGGCCAAGAACTTCGTCCTGCGTATATCCCCACAGCCTTTCCGCGCCCTTGTTGAAAAGGACAATATCATTTTTATCGTTGATCACGACGACGGCCTCGGTCGTGTCACGAAGCAGACGCAGCGCCGCTTCGCCTGACAGGGTCGGCTTCTTGGATGGCTGGGAAGGAAGAAGTTCATTCATGATTGATGGGCCACTTCACAATTGGGCAGTTACGGTGGGTTGGTCTGCGTCAGGTGGGCAGGCGGGAGGGGAAGATTTGGCAGGCTGCAATCCCAGCGTCTCGGGGCTTGCGGGACGGCCCAGCAGAAAGCCCTGCCCCGCCACGCAGCCCTCGCCTTTGAGGACTTCAAGTTGCCGTTGTGTTTCAATTCCTTCCGCCAGTACGGAAATGTTCATGGTACGGCCAAGGGCAAGGACCGAACGGACAATGGCCGCCGCGTCCGAATTGGTTTCGACGCCCTGCATGAAACTGCCGTCAAGCTTGATCCGGTCAAACGGGAAAGACCGCAGCGTATCGATGGACGAATACCCCGTCCCGAAATCATCCAGCGCGATCGAAACACCCAGTTCCTTGATCCGTCGCACGATTTCCAATGCGCGTTGCTTGTCATCAATAATCGAGGTTTCTGTCAGTTCCAGTTCCAGGCGCTCGGGCGGCAGACCCGTGCTTTCCAGCGTTTCCTTGACCAGCCGGGACAGATCAGGGTGAAAGAACTGCACCGGTGACAGGTTTACCGCCAGTTTATAGGAATGATCCCAATGGGCCGCCTGCGCGCAGGCTGTCCGCAGCACCCACTCGCCCAGGGGAATGATCAGTCCGTTTTCCTCGGCCACGGGAATGAACTGGGCGGGCGGAACCTCACCACGTTTCGGATGATGCCAGCGCAGCAGCGCTTCGTAGCCAAAGATCTCGCCAGTCGCTATGGCCGTCTGCACCTGATAATGCAGCGACAGTTCGCCTTTTTCCATCGCGGTCTTGAGATCCGCCGCAAGCGCGCGCGCCTCACGGACCGTTTCATCCATGGACGGTTCGTAATAGGCGACAGTCCGTACCGGGTCCGCCTTGGCGCGATACATCGCAAGATCCGCGCGCGTTACCAGCGTTTCCTTGTCGGTCGCATCTTTCGGGAACAGGGCCAGCCCCACGCTGCCACCCGTTGTGACTTCGTAATCCTCAATCGGGATGGGCAGGTTGATGGCTTCCTCGATCCGGGCGACAAAAGCATTCAGCTCTTCGGGATCACTGGTCAGGTGAACGGCCGCGAATTCATCGCCACCCAGACGGGCCACGAATTCCCTTTTCCCCAGCATTTCGGTAAACCGGTTGGCAATGGTAACCAGAACGGCATCCCCTGCGGCATGCCCCCTGACATCATTGATTTCCTTGAATTTATTAAGGTCGATGCCAATCAGCGCAAACTGCGTCCCATCCTTTTTGGCATCTTCGATCACCTGATCCAGATGCTCGTTGAAGCTGATGCGGTTAGGCAGCGACGTCAGGGCATCATGCAGGGCCATCTGCCGCAGACGCTCATAAGATTCCGCACGGGTCGCGTCATCGATTGAAAAGCTGTTGCCGCCTGTCGCGACAAGCAGAAGGGTCATAAGGGCCAGGGCAACCCCAAGCACGACCGGCGCATTGCCACTCGAAGCAAGATCATGGGGCAATCCGGTCATATGCATTGCCGACATGCCGACAAAATGCAGGCCGGCAATGGCTGCGACAAACAGGACCGTTGCCAGAAGTTCGCGATGCCGGTTCCCGCTGCGCAGAAGACATTGAAACGACAGGACGCCAAAACCTATGCCCGACAGCAGCGACAGCGCGATTGTCGACATGCTCCACGATATGTGTTCTTCGAATTCCACGGCGTACATGCCGGAATAATGCATGCCGGCAATAGCCAGCCCCAGCACCGCCCCGCCCAGCGCCGGCCCCATGCGGTTATGACTGGTGGTGGCGATAACGGTTGCCGCCAATACCCCCCCGACCGCGATGAGAAACGAAAGCAGCGTGAGCGGAATGTTCAGGAATCCGGCTACGTCGGGCATATAGGCCAGCAACGCCAGGAAATGGGTACACCATATGGTAGTCGCGCCTGCTGCCGCGCATTGCAGATACCACGACTGGTTTTGCCGTCCTGCGGTCGCAGCGATACGCGCCACGATACGGACAGTGATCCATGAACCCGCAATACAGACGATCAGGGCAGAAATCAGAAGGGGCATATTGGAGTCCGCTATCGTTTCAAACACTTTTATCATGGCGAAATTCCATGGGCGAACACACGCAAGAGCATAAATGCCCATTTCCTAGGCAAAGATTCCCATGACGCCAAGCGACATCTATTCACATTACTGATATGCAGATAACAATATGCAGATATATGTTGCTTTCCGACCAATGCAGCAAAGCGGGCGCATACGTGGTTAAATGACAATTGTTACAACAAACGTCTCTCCTCTCCGATTGCAGATAAGGTTGCGTTAAGACAAATCAAAAAGCGGTGATGTTATACCAACCGTTGATTGCTATAACCCATGAGCCCAATTGCGCAGTCCGATTGACATGATGCGCCATGGTTGATTGACGAGCTGGTTCCAGGCATGGCAGGCGATATCAACGATATCGTCATAGGTTCTGAAGATCCTGTTTGAGAGCCATGTATTGCGCAGGAACTGCCAGAG
>NZ_NOXG01000069.1:0-3009 GCF_003207955.1 Novacetimonas pomaceti | reverse complement strand
GCATCGGGTTTTCTTATAGCTTACGAAAATTTCTTTTGTGCAAAACAGACTTTTTCATAATCTAACCCGATGTACAACCCTTCTGTGAGATTTCCGCGTCGATGCCCCTTCAGATCAGGCTGTCATGCAGGCGGCAGTTATGACGCGAGCCGCTCTCCCACCATTTCCTCACTTTTGGCCCATAAGGCTTCGGCGTGCGCGGGATCGACGGCATAGGCACGCACGCCCCCGTCAAGCAGTCCCCTGGGCACGTCATCAGGAATGACCTGTGCGACGTGGCAGTCCTCGCAATAATGTCCGCCTACCGCATCCGCAGACGCAACCACACCAGCCCAGACCGAGGTCGCGGCACCCTGTGGGACTGTCTTGAACTCAAATGGCGGTTTGCCTGCGGCAGATGCCTGGGCGTTGATCTGCGCCTCCATCGCTTCCAGTGCGCCTTCTGGCAGATAACGCACAAGTTCCGTCATGATCGCGCCAGGGTGCACGGCAGTGGCCCGTATGCCCTGCGCCCGGTGCCGGGCATCGAAAGCAACCGCGAACAGGATGTTGGCGGTCTTTGACCGGCCGTAAGCAATCCAGGGGTCATACGGTGTGTGCTCAAAATTCGGATCGGCAAGATCGACATCCGAAAAGCGATGCCCGGCGGAGGAGAGGTTGACCAGGCGGGAGCCCGCCCGCAGCAGGCCGGCAATCCTGTTGACCAGCACGAAATGCCCCAGATGGTTGGTGCCGAACTGGGTCTCGAACCCGTCCTTCGTATGTCCGAAAGGGGTGGCCATCACGCCTGCGTTGGCAATGACCAGATCGAACGGGTTGCCTGCCGCATTCAGGCGGTCCGTGGCAGCCCGAACGCTTGCAAGGTCCGCAAGGTCAAGTTCAAGCAGTTCAAACGATCCACCGCCTTTTTCCGCGTCACGCCGGACCTGCGTGGTTGCATGCTCCGCCTTTGCAAGATTACGCACGGCCCCAACGACCGTGGCCCCATGGGCCGCCAGAGCGCGCGCTGTCTCAACCCCCAGCCCCGCTGAAACGCCGGTTACAAGGACGCGTCTGCCGGCAAGGGAAACATTGCGCAGGACATCCTCGGTCGTGGATGTTGCGCCAAACTGCTGTGTCATAGTCTGTGCCATGATGGGTCTCCGGCATGAAGGGAACGCCATTCCTTGCGGAGATGACGTTCGGGGAGTTATGTGGAAGCATGCTCCGGTTATTTATATACGGAGAGTTCCTCCGTTTAACAAGAGGGGAAAACGTGAAAGAGGACCAGACGCGCCGTCGCAGGCCCCGCAGCGACGGACGCAAAAACCGCGAGCGCCTGCTGGAAACGGCCAGGACAGCCTTTAGATCAGGCGAAATCGACATTCCCCTGGATGAAATCGCGCGGCGCGCCGGCGTGGGAATTGGCACGCTTTACCGGCATTTCGCCAATCGCGACGCCCTGATCGAGGCGGTCTATCGCGCTGAACTGAACCGGCTGGCGGCGTCGGCCACCCATCTGGCGGACACCTATGCCCCCGTCGAGGCGTTGCGCGCGTGGCTGAAGCTGTTCGTTGACTATATCGCGACCAAGCAGGTGATTGCGCCCGCACTGAACAGCCTCATTGGCGGAACGGATGCGATCTATGCGGATTCCCGCGCAGTTCTTACCACCGCGATTGGCGGGCTGGTCGCCCGTGCCGTGGAAAGTGGCGACATCCGTCCTGACATCGAACCCATAGATCTGCTGTGCGCCCTGACCGGCGTTTCGATCTACGCGACAGGCCCCGGCTGGGAGGAGCGTGCAAAGCGCCTCGTTGACATCCTGATCGCAGGTTCACGACCCGAAGGGTGACTGTTACGGCTGAGGACGCCGTGAATCTCCTGCTGACAGGGCAGGGAGGCTGGCGGGAGATCCATCAGTCTCGTTTCGTGCGCGACCATGAACAGCAGATCAGCAAAGATGGATTGATCGAAAGCGATGAACGACTGCCACCCGGTTCCCGATCATCATCCGGACTGCTGCCATTGTGATGATCGACAGGCAGCATGGATCAGGGAACAGGGAAGGCGGAGATTGCAATATTCCGGATAATCCTGCGCATTTAAAAGGGATTATGTCGCGATTGGCGATATATGCCACGGTTGAATTCCTGTCCGCCCTGTCGGTGCCAGCCATGGCATGGGGTGGGCTGGATTATGCCCTAAGCAAACATCACAAATATAAATTGCACATAAATAATAGTTTCCGAAGCGATTCCTTGGGGTGTTGATTCGAATTCAATAAATTGAAGATTTGTGCATATTTAAATTTACAATACACAAAGAATTAATCTGTATTGACATATTCGTTACCTAGATGTTTTCGATATTAGAGCAATGCATATTATTTTATTGCAATGCGGATTGATGATTGAGAAGTTGTCGTCACTCGTTCCTCTTCATTGAAAGCAGGCTGGAATGCTCCAGAATAAGTGAACGCCATGACTTGCGGATAAAAACAACCGCATATGATATCCGGTATCTGTCCTGTTCATACAAAATAAAAATACGGAATGTAGGCAGTATGGAGCGTATGAATTTTTGAATTCTGATGCGATCATTATAGATTGTTATCTTGGATAATAATCCAGATAAAACTCACAAATATACATATGTAAATTTCGTTCGTATCTGTTCCTTCTTTCAGAAGGGGAACATAGAAACATCCTGTCTCCACGGCTGTTCGCAGTCGTGGATTGCCAAAAGAAACAACAAGACGGAGCCATGATCCTGATGCGCTGTATCCGGTTCAGGACTTCTGGGGGCGGAGACAACCATAGTGCCGGACAAGAAAATCTTGAAAAACCGTCGATTATTCCTTCAGCAGGCGCTTGCCGCGGTCCCGGGAATAACGCTGCTTGGCATGACAGGTCATCAGTCGCTGTTCGCATCGACGCGGATTTCTCACACTTGAGGCAATTTCGGGTCATTTTGTAGAATTCAGTCATCCCACAGGAGCCCGATCTGGAATATTGACGATATTCTGCT
>NZ_NOXG01000068.1:0-3040 GCF_003207955.1 Novacetimonas pomaceti | reverse complement strand
CGGTTTCTGGCGGGACGGAGACGCTGTCGGGTGCGAATACCTATACGGGTGTGACGACGGTGGCGTCTGGTGCAGGCCTCAGCCTGCCGGGTTCTGTTGCAGGCGCGCTGACGACTGCCGGGACGACGGATGTCAATGGCGGCACGGTTGCTGGCACGACGACGAACACGGGGACGCTGACGGCTGAAGGTGGCACGCTTGCGGCTGTTGCGAACAATGGCGGCACGGCGACGCTGAGCGATACGACGGCAGGTGCTGTGACGAATGCGTCTGGTGCGACATTCAGCGCGACGGGCGGGACACTGGCGAGTGCGGCGAACAGCGGGACGATGACGCTGGGTGCGGGCAACACCGTCTCGGGTGATGTGACCCAGACGGCCGGTTCGCTGACGCTGGACGGCAACACGGTTGACGGCACGGTTGCGGCCAATGGCGGCACGTTCGATGTGGCGTCTGCGGGTTCGACGGCGGGTTCTCTGTCGGGAACTACCAGTGGCACGCTGGACGGCACGCTGGACCTGACCAAAGCCAGCAGCACCTATTCCGGCGGCATGTCCGGTTCTGGCGGTCTGACGGTTTCTGGCGGGACGGAGACATTATCCGGTAAACAAACGTATACTGGGGAAACGTTAGTCCAATCCGGCGGAACTCTTCAGTTTTATGGTAATGATTCTGGTACATCATCCGTTATCGTTGGCAATAAAGGAAGCGTGAGTGGTAATGGTAGTGTTGGGGATGGAAATTCTGATGTAGAAATTCAAAGTGGTGGTACAATTTATCCCGGACAAAAGAATCGCACTAATTTAACAATTTCGGGTAACTTGATAACTGACTCCGGATCGACACAGAATTTTACGGGAGAATCTGGGAATGGTTCAGGTAAAAACTCAGAAGGAACTATTTCTGTTGATAAAAATCTTTCTCTTGATGGAACAATATTCGCCAACAATCTGTCGTCGTCATATGGATCTGGCGTTGAAAGACTGTACGATTATGGTGGAACACTGGAGAAAGATACGGCATCCTTAGTTCTCAATGGGACACCAGTAACGGCTTCGGACTATATTCAGGATTCAAACCATCAGGTTAATATTGTTCTTCAGAACGGTCCAGATACGCTTTCATTTTGGGATGGTGCAAATACGAGCGTCAACTCTCAGGTTGATGGTGGCACGGGCACCTGGCAGCAAACTGGTGGCGCTTCAAATTGGACAAATGCGACAGGAAACAGCAATGCTGGCTGGACAGCCAATGATTTTGCTATCTTTGAACAGCAGGGTAGTAAGGTCTCTGTCGATGGGAACGTGGATGTTTCCGGCATGCAATTTGATGAAAATGGAGGGAAAGATAGTTCAGGAAATTCCTATTATTCTTTAGTTCCGAATGGGAATACTAGTTCTATAACACTTAATGGAACTAATTATAGCAATAACACGTCGTCATTTGATGTGGTTTCATCGGAAAATAATGATCCACAAGTAAGCGGAAAGTTGACGAATCAGAGCGGTCTAGCGTCTGTTATTCGTGTGGGCAATGGTACGGGGTCTGGGGATTCAGACCTGGCTGTTATTCAGACAAATATAAATGATAGTTCTGAAAAACCAACAACTCTTGTGAAAACAGATTCAGGCACACTAGTGCTTTCTGGTGAAAATTCTTATAATGGCGGAACTGTTGTTACAGACGGTGTTCTTGAAATCACTACAGATAAAAGTCTGGGAACGGGCGGGACGGCTGTAGAGATAGACGGTGGCACTTTGAAAATTGGTGAAGATGTGCAGAATTCTGCACGTCAAATTATTTTTGGTAGTAATAATGCTACCATTGATCTAGATGGTCATGAGTACACGCCTGGTGCTGCGATGGTTGGGCCAGGATCGGTCCTAATTGATTCCAGCCAAAATACTGCGGTTACGACGACGGAAGCTGCAGCGGGCGTTCCAAGTAATGGGGATGCCTCTGTTCTTAATCTTAATTATGACAACACATATACCGGAAATACGACTATTATTGGTCTGAATGGTGATCCATCCAAATCGGACCCTACTGTTACTGTAGAAGCAAATACAGAAAATCCTTTCGGAGATTCAACAATCTCCGCCGTTGGGGGTAATGTTACTCTTGCGAATGGGGCCGTAGTTAATATGAATGGACCATCTACAGATGGTTCCGCTGCTGTTTCTTCTATGGGTTACCATTCGGTAGATGTTCAGGGAAGTGAAATAAACTTCAATAATAAAAGTACTGCGGATCACTCGAATATAACAACGCAAACTGGTTATTGGAACGGATGGGGTAGTGCAAACACGCCGTCTACTATCAACTTTAATGATTCCAGTACGGCGGGGAACTCAACAATTAACAATGGTTCTGGATCGAATGTAAATTTTACAGATTATAGCGATGCAGGTTCTTCAACCGTTAATAACTCCGGGAATGTTTCTTTTTCAGGGATGTCAAATGCGAGTAGCGCGACGGTAAAAAACCTGAGTAATGCTCAAGTCGATATTTCTGGTATGACGCAGGACGGTGTTTCTATCGGTTCCCTGTCGGGTGCAGGTACGGTTGTTCTCGGAAGTAAAGACCTGTCTGTTGGCGCTTTAGACAAAAATGATACAATTTCTGGTGTTATCGAAGATGGTCATGCTGGTAGTGGCGGGTCTGTAACGAAAGTCGGCACGGGCACGACGACGCTGACGGGCACGGATACCTATACGGGTGCGACGACCATTGATAATGGCACGCTGGCCCTGAGCGGGACGGGATCGATTGCCCAGTCCACCGGCGTGCAGGACAACGCGGCGTTTGACATTTCTGGCGTGACGACAGGTTCTTCCTCGATCCAGTCCCTGAACGGGGCAGGCACGGTTGCCCTTGGAGGCAACACGCTGGATATCACGAATGGCAATGCCACGTTCGGAAACACGTTCTCTGGCGTGGCGTCCGGTTCTGGCGGTCTGACGGTTTCTGGCGGGACGGAGACGCTGTCGGGTGCGAATACCTACACGGGTGTGACGACGGTGGCGTCTGGTGCAGGCCT
>NZ_NOXG01000067.1:0-3158 GCF_003207955.1 Novacetimonas pomaceti | reverse complement strand
CGGCGCTGGCTGGACGTACGCCCGATGAGGCGTATCATGACGTGCCGACGCCATCTGGTCCGGGGTTAACCCCGGACCAGATGGCCAACAGCAACGCCGCCAGAAGGGCGGCATAACAACAACCGGGTATAGCTTATCAAGCCCACAAAACTGTCCGAACGGACGGGTCCACCTCTCAATCAGGTGGAGCGGTTTTTCGCTCTCGTCACTGAAAAGCAGATCAGGCGCGGCATTCACCGTTCGACCGAAGCCCTGGAGGCCGACATCAGGGCTTTCATCGCCGTCCATAACGAACAGCCCAAGCCCTTCAAATGGACCAGATCCGCCGACGACATCCTGCAGGCCGTCAAGCGATTCTGCCTCCGTACTACCAAAATCAGCGAAACTTCAGAATCAGGACACTAGGATAGGCCCGCCGGGAACAGGGACAACCCACTTAATGCCCGAGGCGTCATAGCCTGATAAGCAGAATGGGGCCTTGTTCGCGGACTCCATCAGGGCCAGCAGTCTTTTGAGCGACTGCATCAACAGGCCGAACAGAAGACTGCTCCCGACCAACGCCAGAACGTTACTTTTCTCTTGCGACGCAGGAGCCATCCACAGAGGACATTCCCGGGTGATCACAATTCAAGATCGGATAAGGGCCCAACCACCTGAATGATGAGTAAAAATCTTATGGCAAATCGTTGTTGGCATAAGTGAATGCAGCCTTACCGAAATCGCGAAGTAACTCCACAACATATCCACACCGCATTATTAGGATCAGGATTCATAGCCAGAACATGACGGATGCTGTGAAGAAATAATCGAGAAGAAGCAGGCGCCCGGCATCTGTCATATCTGCGGGATTTCCGGCCTGACATTCTGGTTGCTTCCCCCTTTTTTACCACAATGGATATAAATATGACGGGCGCCTTGTGAAGTTGCTCACTTATCGAATTGCAGAAAAGCTTTGGAGAATACTGACCATCTTCCGCCTGTTTTGATCAGATTAAGATATTCACAGCAGTCAGAGCCAATGGCGTCATTTTCGGTAATAATGCGTACGACCGCCGTGACAGGAGTAATGTCGAGTATATCGATATGAGATGTGATTTCCGGGGAAGCTCCGTTGACCCTGATAAATTCGGCCGCCAGATTGCCAGTGCCCCCCACAAGCTCACCGTCGACGATGCCATGCGTCACGACATCTTTATGAAATATGTCGGACATGCTGTTGACATTGCCAGTGCGCAAGGCCTCGACATATCTTTCAAGGAGCCCTCTAACATCTTTATATTCACTTACCGGTATATTTTTCTTGTTCATGATCAGCCCTTTTTTGTCCCAATGCTTAACGACAAGCATGAAATTTTAGATCTATTGCGAAAGGGTATCAAGATGCACCTTTCATGTTGTGCCTCTCTCGGGATTCGATTTCGGTGACACGCACCTTGATCCAAAACGATCCGGTAACAGATTTCCAGCTATGAAAGACATATTCAACCTGGCGCTCATATGTGAGATTGCCGCCGAACTTCGGGCCGTGGATACCTCTTTTGACGCCGATGCCTTCGTCGCGCATTCGATGCATGGCCCGAACAAGTTGGGACTTATCGGTCGTTCTGCACGTATTGCGGACGCCATGCATGTATATCTACCCGCTCACTTTATTGAATCCGCTTCCATCATTGAAGCATCTCTTTGCCCAGAGCTTCCACCGACCGGAAATATTGATGTCGCAACAATTCGTTACATGCCGCATGTCTTTTTTGTTCAGAAATACGGCCTTGATGACTATGAAGTAGCCATGCGCGTACAGGCTGAGCTCACCAAGAGGTTTACTGCCGAATTCAGTATCCGTGCGTTTCTGGTGAAGTTTCCAGAACAATCCTACGAGCAGATGCTGGCATGGGCTGATGATGACAACGCACATCTGCGTCGGTTGGCTTCGGAGGGGACGCGCCCGCGCCTGCCATGGGCGCCTTGCTTGCGTGCGTTTCAGCATGATCCGCGCCCTGTACTTGAATTGCTTGAACGTCTCAGAGCCTGAATCAGAAAGCGGTTTGATTGATTTTCCGCAGAACTCTGCGGATATGGGCGATCATCAACCACGCGTGGGATGACGAGATTGTTGCCTCGACATCCGTCGTGAGGCGGCGACAGCGCCCGAGCCATGCAAAGCTGCGCTCCACGATCCAGCGTTTCGGCAGGACGACGAAGCCTTCGGCCCGGTCACTGCGCTTGACGATCTCGATCGTCCATCGGCCGAGTTCAGCCAGCGCACCACGCAACTTCTCGCCAGCATATCCCCCGTCACCGATCAGATGGCGAAGCCAGGGAAACAATGAGCGTATCCTGACCGCTACCAGCGGCGCACCATCACGATCCTGAATGTCGGCGGGATGTACAACAGCCGCCACGACATGACCCAGCGTGTCGGTCGCGATATGTCGCTTGCGTCCCTTGATCTTCTTGCCCGCGTCATAACCGCGTGGACCGCCGTTTTCAGCAGTTTTAACCGACTGGCTGTCAATAATGCCTACCGAAGGCGTGGCGTCTCGCCCGTCCTGCTCACGCGACAGGATCACGAGAATATGGTTCATCGCTTCCCATCGTCCCTCGCGGATCCAACGGTAGAAATAGCCCTGCACGGTCGTGAAGGCGGGAAAGTGACGAGGAAATTGTCGCCACTGGCAACCCGTAGTGACGATATAGAGGATCGCCTCCATGACCCGGCGCAAATCCGTACGTCGTGGTCTGCCCAGCCGTTTCTTCTCGGGCATCAGCGGCGCAATCAGCGCCCACTCCGCATCGCGCAGGTCGCTTGCATACTCCAGGTCGTCCCGGCGATACTGCGCGCGGGTGATTTCAGTCCAGGCCATCTTGATCTCATCAGGTTCTCGCAAACCCATGAATCATAACCAACTGAAATCACTCAACTCATTTTCGGTCAGACATTCAGAGAATGAACGCCTGAGCGCCTCAGAGACAGCATCCCAAAGCTTGAACTTTCCAACCATGGGGTATTCTTTCTGGATCTTGCCGCTTGGTATGAAACGAGTGTCCCGTAATGACCTGATGATGCGGTCGGCATCCATATCCGGCATTTCAACAAGCTCCTTGAGTGCCTGCCGGGCATTATGGTGCGACCGGAGATATATGGCTTCCTCTTTCAT
>NZ_NOXG01000066.1:0-3194 GCF_003207955.1 Novacetimonas pomaceti | reverse complement strand
TGATATCCGCAAGGATGATCTGGGACTGGCGTTGGCTGCTGAGCGTCAGCCTCGTCGAGGCCGATCTTCTGCGACCACGTTACGCAGGCAGCAGGATAAGGATAAGGATAAGGCCACGCATGGGGGAGCGGATGTTATTGATATGGACGGTGCTTCGTTCTGATGCCTGATTTCAGCGCCCATGTCGTTCTTGGCGACAGCCTGACCCCCGTGGGTCAACTGCGTTTTACGCAGGCAGATCCACGGCAGTTTTCGACCTTCACTTATGATCCGGCCTGGGTCGAGAATTCTCGGGCCTTTGCCATCCAGCCAACCTTTCCCCTCGGCTCTGTGCCGTTTCATGCGGCTGGCCAGCCAGGGAACGTGTGCGATGCCCTTGCGGGTGTCTTTGCTGATGCTGCGCCCGACAGTTGGGGGCGCAGGCTTCTTGAGCGTGCCTACGGCAATGGGCTTTCCGGGGCGATGGCGCGTCATTATGAGGCCGCCTTCATAAACGATCAGATCGGGATTGCGCTAACGATCTGATAATCAGATATGACCGATAATATCGTTTAGTATGCCATATACGACGCATAAATTTGTAGAATCTATCCTGCCAGACGCCGCCGCGCTATTGATCGAACAGCATGGTCAACATCATTGTGTCCGCAATGATCAGGCTGTGAGGACGTCAGGAGAATATCTGTCACTTTCTACCCAGTGGTAAATTCGAGTTCCGATTGTTCATCAATGGCGCGCAGGGTCTCGTACAGTCCTGCAGCCACGCCTCTGCCGCCTACGATCTCGTCCGCCAGTTCGTCCAGAACGCCGGCAAATGCTTCATCGGTCGCGAGACCAAAAACAGTCATGCGTTCGCTTTTTCTGCGTTCGATCTCGCTGTTTGCTGTTCCCGAGGGAAATACGGTGGCAAGCATCCGCAGGGCCCGGGCAAAGTGGATCCGTTTGTAAAGGCGCGAACGGAGCGCCGTGTCTCCAGGCGTCGTCGAAAAAGACCAGAGTTCGATTGGCCCCAGGACGTTCACCAGAAGCTGTTCATACTTTGCTTCTCCGGCCGACATGTCCACGAAGAACGGCGCACCATTCTTTCCCGGACCCGGCAGCGCGTTGCGGATGACATAGGCGCTGGCATCGGACAGCTTGAAGCGTCGGATAAGGCTGTCCGCCGTCTCCTGATCACCGCATTTGAGGACCCATCGGGCGGTTGATATCTTGTAGAGGTCCTCGCTGAAATCGGTATGGTTCTGTGAAATGAAGGCGAGCTGGACGTTGTGCTTGCGTCCCTCGCGGCCATCGCGCACAGCCTGCTTGTCTACCTGGGGCGCGGGTTCGGTGCGGTGCCACTCATCGAAGTCGACACGTTTCGTCGTTTCGTACATCTCCGTGAAACGGGCGAGATGATAGTCCCGCATGGATGGGGGCATATGCGGGTCGTCCGCATAATCGGGATGCAGAAAGAAATTCCGGGCCAGGATATGGCGGCCAAGCATATACATGAGTGCTGTCTGGCGGTTGGCTGCGGGAGAGCCGGAAGGTGCCACCTCGGCAAGATCGAGAACGATCACGCGCGCATCCCCCATATCCAGCCTTGTCGGGGACGCCAGCATGGGAAAATTCTTGATCACGTTCATGATGTAGCGATCAAACGTGTCGATCAGGCTTTCACCAGTTTCCAGGGTGATCTTGGAATAGCGTTTTTCGATTTCCGGACTGCGGGCAGCAATCAGCAGATCCTGTAGGACCGGTATGGCATGACGCTGGGCAAAACCTGCAAGGCGATATTCCCTGAGATTGACAAGGGCATCGACGACATCCCGCCACCATGTCGGATCGTCTTCTCCCGCATGGTGGGGCAGGCTGATGCCCAGCGATGTTATTGCGGCATCGACGTCGGGCTCGATCCCCGGAGTGTAGATTTTGGGCGTGCCCCCCTGCACCCCGGTGCAGAGGCGGTAGGCTTCATCAATCACGTCCTCTACCAGATGGTCCATGCCCTCCCACGGCCTGCCATCCAGCGGCGTGGCAAGGAGCGAGATGAAATTCTGCAGGAAGACGCGCTCGAGTGGCAGGGGATATTCCAGCCCGACCTGGGTATCGAAGACATTGACTTCGAAGCCCGGGATTGCCTGCATCTTGACGTAAACCGCCTCGTGCGGGCGTTCGGGGCCAAGCGCGTTGCGCAGCATCTCGATCAGTCCGCGCGAGGACGGCCCTATATCGAGCTTGCCGATATAGGGGAGCTTCGTGCCGTGGCTGCTGATCGCGGCGCTGCTGAGGATCAAGCCCAGCAGAATGGTATTGGCCAGAACGGATTTTCCGCCGCCAGGCGGGGCTACGATAATGTCTACGACAGATGGGCGTAGCCCGCCCCCGGTCGGATCATAGGGCCAGATTGAACCATCGGGTTTGCGGAAGAGAATGGATCCCCTCTGCCACGGTGACGCACTGCGTGCCCACGGCATCATGGAGAACGCGTCACCGACAAGAGCGAGCGATGAGGTCGCAGTCGAACCGAGCGCCAGGGCAGGGACAGAACCCATGGCCGCTTCCAGCGGATCGCCCGAAATCCGCGTTGTCTTGCTGTTGCCCCACGCATCAATCGCCTGGGAGAGGTCCGACGCCTGCCGTCGCAGCTTCGCCTCTGCTCCAACCGGAGCCCAGGTTGTGGCGGTCATGCGCATCCGCACGGAATTATGGTTGTTTTTCTGGCGCTCGAGCTTGAGTGCGGCAAACGCCCGTCGAATGTCGCTATTTCCGGGGAACATCGCCAGAAACCCGGCTCCGGCTTCCTTGAAGCCGAAGGCGGCGCGGCCACCGCCCTCCAGGATCATGGCGCTGCGCCATGGCAGTCTCTTGCGGCCAAGCACGCTGGAGAGTTCGGAGAACGGGCGCGGATCCTCTGGGCCAATCGTCATGTCGACCGGGGCGTATGTATAATCCCCCACGGTCACGAGCTGCCCGCCTTTCGTTTCGGCGTCGGCATTGAAGATCTGGTCCCGGATCGCTGGCCAGAGCAGGCCCTGCGGATGTGGCTGCGGGTCATCCAGATCGTCGGGAAGCCGTGGCATGACCCGGTCACCCAGCAGGATCGGTTTCCAGGCGGAGCCCGCCGTTTCACGATAGGTCGCTTCGCGCGCGACCTGCAATGCCTGATGTGGACCGAGGAATTCGCAGGAAATGTCGAACCCCTGCAAGGC
>NZ_NOXG01000065.1:0-3580 GCF_003207955.1 Novacetimonas pomaceti | reverse complement strand
CTCCAGATTGGCTTCGCTCTGTGGCACAGGCCGATAGTAGACGCCCGACCGGTTGAGTTGCAGCAGCGTGCATTGCCGGATTATCGGCAGGCATGCTCTCTTCGGGTCAATCATCTGCCGCCTCTGATCACGCCCAACCGAGCAGAGGCATCCCGCAAAAAATCCCGTTCCACCAGCAACTGGCCGATCTTGGCGTGCAGTTTCTCTACATCAGCAGGGCTGACTGAAGGTTCCGTTACCGACTTACCAGAAAAAAGGCTTGCCATGCCTTCGATCGCCTGGCGCTTCCATTGGGCGATCATCGTCTGATGCACGCCATGTTTCGAAGCCAGTTCCGCCAGCGTCAGTTCCCCACGGATCGCCTCCAGCGCAACCCGTGACTTGAACTCTGCCGCATACCGTTTCCGCGTAATCTTGCCCATAAAACCCGTCCTCGTTCAGGCCAGATGATAGCTTATCGCCCTGTCCGAAAAATGGGGACCATGTGTGGACGGCCCTGACGATGCAAGTGGAAAGTATGACTTTGATGGTCGGGTGCAGCCATGTGTCCGGCCTGTTTGCGCAGCCCGGGGGCTGCTGGCCCTGATGAAGTCCGCGGATTGGATCCCTGATCACCTCTGCGCGCTTTTGCTGCGCTTGGTCCCGTCGGGTTTATCCTCTCCCCGGCCTGACCGGTTCGCCATCATATCTCAACCACTCCGCACATTCACCTTCGTCGCTTCTGGTGTTCGACGAGGGCGAATCTCTGAATTCTTTCAGGCACTCCTGGCGCTGTATGCATCGCCCGTTGTGAGAAGTGCCCAGACAATCCTGGCAGTCTTGTTGGCGAGAGCGACAGATACGACACGCGCCGCCTTCTTCTCGAGCAACTTTGCAGCCCATTGACGACTGGCGTTTTCCTTGCGTGCAAGACGGATCACCGCCGTGGCGCCCAGCACGAGCAGGCGTCTGAGATAGCTATCCCCCTGTTTGCTGATGCCAACCTGTCGTTCCTTGCCACCACTGCTGTGACTTTTGGGCGTCAGACCGAGCCACGCAGCGAATTGACGGCCTGACCGGAAAGTCGAGGCATCCGGAACGGCCGCGACGATCGCGCTGGCAGTGATCGGGCCGATACCGGGAATGCCAGCCAACCGACGGCTGACACTGCTTGCCCGATGTTCCGCGACGATCTGCTTCTCGATATCGTCGATGCGTTGCTCAAGAGCCCGCAGATGCGCGACAATTTCCTGAAACAGTTTCCGAGCGGGCTCGGGCAACATTTCCTGCTCCGCATGCAGCAATGTAATCATCTGGTTCAGGCCCGCGACGCCAGCTGCCGATATAATACCGAACTCGGCAAGGTGCCCCCGCAGGGCATTGACCTGCATGGTTCTTTGACGCACCAGCAAATCCCTCGTCTTGTGCTGAAGCAACGCTGCCTGCTGAGCCGGTGACTTGACTGGCACGAAGCGCATCGTCGGGCGGGTCACTGCCTCGCAGATCGCCTCGGCGTCAGCGGCATCAGTTTTACCCCGCTTGACGTAGGGCTTCACATAGACCGGCGGCATCATCCTGACCGTATGTCCGAAAGCCGCAATTGAGCGCGCCCAGTAATGCGACGTGCCACACGCTTCCATACCGACCAGGCATGGTGGGAGTGTTTCGAAAAACCGGAGAACTTCACCGCGCCGTAAGCGACGGCGTACGAGAATGTTCCCAAGACTATCGATCCCATGCACCTGAAAAACATTCTTGGCCAGGTCGAGGCCAATCGTCGAAATCGTTCCCATAGGTGGCTCCATGCGTTGCAGACGGTGACGATGTCATCCTCGCACATTTCGTGCGGGGGCCGTCCACAACATCACCTCTGTCGGCCGGGGTGATCGACAGCCAAAGCGTCAAGGCGCCTCATGCAAAGACAAGGGGTTATGACGCCGGCAAGAAAGTGGTCGGGCGCAAGCGGCATATCGCCGTCGATACGGACGGGCGCCTGCTGATGCTCAACCTGACACCGGCCGACATCTCCGACAGCGCAGGCGCACAGATGATCCTGGATGCGATCCGTAAACGCTGGCCCTGGGTGAAGCACCTGTTTGCCGATGGCGCCTATGACCGCCTCCAACTGATGGACAAGGCGGCTTATCTGGAGTTCGTCGTCGAGATCATCCGCCGCCGTAACGGGGCTAAAGGCTTCGAGGTTCTGTCCCGACGCTGGGTCGTCGAACGGACGTTCGGTTGGATGACCCGCTGGCGACGCCTCGTGCGCGATTACGAGCGCCGCATCGATGTCTCACAGGCCATGATCTTCGTCGCCATGGGGGCCAATCTCATCCGAAGAAACGCTCATCCATGACTTTCCAAACAGGCTCTGAGAAACCTGATATTCGGCCACTGTTCTATCCTCCGAAGACCCTGTTACCAAGATTCATATCCATCTGTTCGACCGAGTGTGCGATTTTACGGAGAAGATCTTCACCAGATAGATGGATATAAAGTGTCGTACTTTGAACATTGCGGTGTCCGGCATACGTTGCGATATCGTGCAGACGCCAGCCTGACCGGGCCAGGTGCGTCAGTCTCAGATGTCTCAAGGTATGAGTACTGAACGCCGGTATGCCGGCTTGAAGGGCAAGACATCTGACAGTTTTGCTCCATGACCACTTCGTTATGGGCTGTCGAAAGTTTCGATCTGACTCAGACAGAAACAAGGCACCTGAATGGGTTGTCGCACCGCGTCGACGATGTAAATACACTGCCAACACAGGACAAATCACTGCTGAGTAACAAACCACTCGAGCGTGTGCACTTTTACTCGTCTCAGCCCGAATAGTGAGGAGACGTCTCGCAGGGTCAATATCCGACACCCTCAAACCTACTAACTCTTCTCGGCGCAGTGCGCCATAGTAGGCCAAGGCGAACATGAGGCGATTTCTGACTGTTTCCTGTGCGACTATTTCTTGCAAGCGAGCCCATTCTTCGTCAGATGGCAAATATGGCAGTAATTTGGAACGACGTACCAAACCATACCTGAACCCGACATGCTCCGAGAGTGGGCCGCGCCCTACAACCGCCTGCCCTCGCGGCACCGGATTTCGATGTTTGATTCCTTCAAAGACCAAATGATCATACCAAAGTCGGACGGCGGACAGGCGCTGATGAAGCGTAGCATTGCTCACAGCAGCGCGAGTGGATAGGAAAGGAACGTCTTCTCCACGTAAATACCTTACAAATAGTGAAACATGACTCAAAGTTGCTGCCTCAGGAGCAACACCTGCTGCCTCACAAAAAAACAGATACTGTTCCAGACCTCTGGCATAGGCGTCTATGGTAGCGGGCGAACGGCCAAGATTGTCGAGCAACGAAAGCCATAAGCATCCTTGAGAGTTCTCAGAAACCTGCGGATATCGTGACCATTTAGGCTCAGGCATCGTACCCTCCCTTTGCGACACGAAGGTATAGATTCAAGCCGATGTATTCCAACTAACTTATAAGATGCTCCGGGAATCATCACCCACGCAGAACAGTTCACCAGACGTCCTGCCAAGCAACGTGAGCCACAGGTACTGGGCGCGGTTCACATCCTGAAACTCGTCCGCCA
>NZ_NOXG01000064.1:0-3586 GCF_003207955.1 Novacetimonas pomaceti | reverse complement strand
AGCAGAATATCGTCAATATTCCAGATCGGGCTCCTGTGGGATGACTGAATTCTACAAAATGACCCGAAATTGCCTCAAGTGTGAGAAATCCGCGTCGATATCACGCATGGCATGGGCGACGAGGACCCGTTGCGCTGCCCCCCTGATGTCATGATTGTGGTCGAATGCCACCTCGACCAGCCTGTTCAGGATCGGGTCGTGGAACTGCTGCCACCATTGCACCAGTTCCACCGGCCGGAAGTCCACGTCATCGTCCTTTTCCTCGCGATAATGCGCGGGCAGGGCAGCATGTTCCGGCTGGTAATGCGGTCCGACGGAACACGCGCCTGCCAGAAGGGAAAAGGCGAGCATGCAGATCAGGCGTGAACAGGAACGGATATGCCGGACGTTTATTTCACTGCCTTTCCAACCGATCATGAAACACTTGTATTGGAAAATGCGTTTCGCGTCCCTTTCAGGGATATTTCAAATATTTATTATTCCATTTCTTATTATGTTCGCGATGTGACAGAATGTTCCGGCCTACAGGTTGGCGATGACCTTCAGGCCCACCAGCGCCGCGTTGGGGATGTGCCGCGTTTCGCCCGGATAAATCATGTATTCGAATTCAGGCTGGACCAGCACGCCGGGGGCCGCGTCGATGGCGTAATAGGCCTCGATGATATGGGAACTGGTCTGGGGGGCCCGGACCGCCGTGCCCAGTGAATATCCGGCATCCTGGATAAGGATCTGTCCTTCCTCCTTGCGGTGGCTGACATGATACCATGAATACATGATCCCCAGACGGTCCGTCAGGCGTGAGGGAATGACGGCGGCAAAGGACAGGCCCCCATATGCCTGATCCGAGATCGAGGTGACATGGGGCGTGTTGTGAATATACCCGGCCATCAGGTATCCACCCGCCATCTGGTTGCGCCCGCCCCGGCGGTACACCATCTGGTCGCCTTCGAACCAGAACATGTCCATTGGCGCGGAACGCTGGCGTCCCGCGCTGGCACGCAGGGCCGCGGGCAGGCTTACGCCGAGCTGGTCAGGATAACGGGTCGTATCGTGCGCATAGCCCAGCACGTAATGGCCCGGCAGGCGGTTGCGCGTCAGAAAGGGCTGCCATGTGAATTCGACCGGCAGCATGAGGCCCGTCGCCGGTTCGCTGCCCCATGCCCAGCCGCTGGGATTGCTCAGCAGGGGGCTGACCTCGTACGCGCCGAACTGGATGGCGGTATCGCGCGTAGGACGCAGGCGCAGGCGGCTGCCCCACGTGGCCTTGGGATAGACGCTGAAGCCGGGATCGAGCTTCAGCGCGACCGGTGCCGAGCATGTCACCATGAAGGAGCAGAGCAATGGCGAGGTCGCGAACACATGCGTCAGCGCCATACGGCCGAACGTGATGTCGAGATGGTTGTTCAGCAGCTTTTTTTCCGCATAGAAATCAACCAGGTGCGCGACCACATGCCCCGAAAGCCCATAAACTTCCTGCAGGTTGACATAATATTCCCCCACGCGGTCATGGCTGACGGCGCGCCCGGCGCGTTCCATGACCAGCGTATGCACGGACCAGCCCGTCAGGTTCGCCATTTTTTCAAGGTCGAAATTGACCTGCGCGGTAAGTTCGTGGACATAACTCATGCCCCGTTCCACCCCGCCATTGATGACGCCCATCGCCTCTCCCTTATAGGTAAAGGCGAAGCTGACGCCGTGATCCAGTAGCATTGACCGAAATCCCTTGAGCTGCGGCACAAGATGTCCTGTTCCGGCGGTGGGAACGTAATAGGGGTCTTCCAGATCGGTATCGCGCAGCGCATCGAGGGAGGCAGGCAGCATGCCCGAAAACCCTTCATCCCTGCTCAGGGCGTCGAGTTCGATCTTGTGGAATGACTTCCTGTCGCCCGGGCTGCTGATTGGCGCGACGCTCAGCGGGGCAAGGCCTGCCGTCGGAAGGACTGGGACACCGCTGGGGGGAATGGGCGTATTGGGCGGACGCTGGATGCTGCGCCGTGTCGGGCCGACTTCCTCGGCATTCCTTGGCTTTCCCTTGGGGGGCGCTGTTACGGGCGGGGATGACGCGGCGGTGCCGGAGGGCGTGCCCTGGGCGCGCGCGCAGGGCACGACAGATGCCGTCGTCATGAGCAGAAAAAAGCATATGAACGCAGGAATCACGACATGCGGCATGGATGCCGGGCACAAGGTGGATATTCTGTTTTTCATGACCTTGGCAGTTCTTTTTATTATTGGATCAGGTTTTTGCCGGGATCAGGATGTCATGTCTGTCGGATGGATCTCATTGATAAGGCATCGGAAGGTCATGAGCCCGCGAGAATGCGAACCGGCTCCCTGTCGCGAAAGAATGTATTTCGGCAAGGTATAGGGAAGGGGATGGGATGTCTGACATAGTATTGTTTTTCTTTTTTGCGAGACATACGGAACGTAGCAAAAAAAATATTCCAGTCAAACAATTTAAATTTCGCAAATATTTTTGCGATGCACAAAAATACTCGTAAAGATTTTCTCTGTCAGGACAATATAAATAAAATGAATAGTAACGGCATGCCCCGCTTCTGTCGGGGGGCTGGCGGCCCGTTTCCCGCCGTGGCGGTCGCGAACATGCGGACGGCAACTGTTTCCGCCATCGGGGGTTAGGGGAATCGTAAAATCCGAAAGACCCGAGGCATGGCAATGGTCCCGCAGTTAAATCCGCGTCTGCGTGAAGGCTCCCCTTATCCACGTGGGGCGACATGGGACGGCAAGGGCGTCAATTTCTCCCTCTTTTCAGCCCATGCGACAAAGGTCGAGGTCTGCCTGTTCGACAGTCAGGGTCAGGTCGAGCTGGAACGGATCACGCTGCCTGAATACACGGACCAGATCTTTCATGGCTGGATCGCCGATGTCCAGCCCGGGCAGTTTTACGGGTATCGCGTCCATGGCCCCTATGAGCCTGACGCGGGCCATCGCTTCAATCCCAACAAGCTGCTGCTTGATCCTTATGCCCGTGCGCATGCGGGGGAGCTGCAATGGAATGATGCGGTGTTCGGGTACACCATCGGGCACAAGGACGGGGATCTCAGCTTCGATACGCGCGACAGCGCGCCGTATGTGCCGAAATGCGTGGTCATAGATCCCAATTTCGACTGGCGGGGACAGTCGGGGCGCAATCCGCTCCCCTGGGACCAGTCCGTCATCTATGAAGCGCATGTCAAGGGATATACTCAGAAGAACCCCCTTGTCCCCGAAGGGCTGCGGGGAACCTATGCCGGGATGGCAAGGCGGGAAGTGCTTGAATATATCCGTCTCCTCGGCGTGACATCCATCGAGCTTCTGCCGGTCCACAGTTTCCTCAGTGACAATCATCTTCTGCAGAAGGGGCTGAAGAATTACTGGGGTTACAACACGATCGGTTTTTTTGCCCCCACTCCCCAATATGCCTCCGACCGTGCGGAAACCCTGCGTGAGTTCAAGGAAATGGTGTCCGCCATACATGATGCCGGGCTCGACGCGGAAATCTCACAGAAGGGTTGTACATCGGGTTAGATTATGAAAAAGTCTGTTTTGCACAAAAGAAATTTTCGTAAGCTATAAGAAAACCCGATGC
>NZ_NOXG01000063.1:0-3705 GCF_003207955.1 Novacetimonas pomaceti | reverse complement strand
AGCCCATAACACAACTCACCACCGCGGGGTGGAGCAGCCCGGTAGCTCGTCAGGCTCATAACCTGAAGGCCGCAGGTTCAAATCCTGCCCCCGCAACCAGATATAAGTGATTGATATCACACATTAAAACCCGACCTCTGAGGCGGGTTTTTTGTTGTCTGAAATCTCCCGCAGGATGCGTATAGGATGCAGATGGGAGTGAAACTCCAGGGTAGGTTACGCCTAAAACAGGCCATATCACGATAACGCGATCTTTATCGGCGGCCTTATTGATCAGTGGAAATTGCGAGATCTGACGACGATACGCTCACCGGCGGAATCGCTGGTATGAGTGTTCTCCATAGAGGAGCGATTAACGACGTCCGCGAGCAGCCCGGAAAGGTCGGTGATCTCTTTTGCTACCAGATGCACGACGTCACCTTCCTTCTGGAGCATGCCTGTCAGCCATCATGCCTGCAAAAAGCACAGGCGCCCACACGAAATGCGAGCCAGGCCGCACAGTCAAGGCGTGAAACCCGATTCAATGATGCCCTTGCCCTGAAAGCCGAAGGGCATGGCCTTCAGGCCATAGCTGACATGATCGGTGTCGAGCGCAAGACCCTGCGGCGTTGGTTCAGGCAGGGGCACGCCCCGACATGGAAGCGTACCACGACAAAGCCCGGTATCCTCGCGCCTTATACGGATTATCTGGACAGGCGATGGCATGAAGGATGCCATAACGCCACGACATTGTGGCGGGAGCTGGTCAGTCAGGGCTTTACCGGGAAATATGGGATTGTGTGGAAATGGTTGACGATACGACAGACTGCATCTCCACAACAGCGCTCCCGACGCCATGCTGTGCCTCCCCTCGGACGGAAACTGGCACGCCTCCTATTGACGGATCCTGGAACACTTGCCGATCAGCAGACCCTGTTTGTCAGGGAACTTCTTGCAGCAGAACCCCAACTGGAAAAAACGACCAGATGGGTGAGAAAAATGCAAAATCTGCTCTGCAGGAAATCAGAAGATAACCTCAGGCTTTTACTGAAAGAAGGAAGGGATACGCTGCTCTTCCGTCTGGTTCCAGCCCTTGAACGGGATGCCGAAGCCATTCGGGCTTCTCTTGCGACATCGTGGACAACCAGCCCTGTCGAGGGGCAGATCAGTCGATTGAAAATGATAAAGCGCACCATGTTCGGGAGAGCAGGCTTCGAACTCCTCAGGGCACGTGTACTTCCGCTCTCATAGCACAAAAATCACCACACACTTTGCGGAAGAGCCATATTTTTAATAATAAGAGAATTATTTATAATTTCTAATTATATTACCACGTCTTCAACGGATTTTCTTTGGTAGCATTCACTTCATTGTAGACTGATTAGATGATTTTAACGACTAATTTATACGATCATGAGCCGTAATGCAGACAGTCTTCTCTCCCCCCAGTGCCGACATTTTTTTTGCCGGGAAAATAGGGGGTGGGTTGGTGTGGGTGCAGCCGTCAGAGTCAGAGGGCTGAGCGGATTTTCGTGACGGGTTGAGAGGGTAGGGGAGAGTCTCCTGTCCGCCCGTCATGGAGCTTTTCGCCATGGCGACCGCTATTCCCAAAATCAGCCTGAGTTCGTCTCGTGACATCCCGTTCAACCGGCTCGTGCTGTCCCAGTCCAACGTGCGGCGTGTGAAATCCGGCCTGTCGATTGAGGAACTGGCCCGCGACATCGAGCGTCGCGGGCTGCTGCAGAGCCTGATCGTATCCAGTCCGGATACGACTTCATGACTGCTGCTCAATAACCCTACGAATATTCCAGAGCATGCGGCGGCGTAGTAACCCGCTGCGGGGCGGATCAGAAACCAGTACGGCGTAAAGCGTTGTCTGGCCTTGTCACTGCTCTGGCAGGTCTGCGGGAGGCACGACGTGTCCTGACTTCTGCAGGCATGGCTCTGTTCATTGATGTGACGGCCCCATCTTCCGCCCTGCTGGATAGCTGACTGCAGTCGATGGAACTGCTGCGTGATATCTCGCATGTACGGGATTATTCATCTGCTGAATGGACGGCCTGTCTGGGGCAGGCGGGCTTCGTTCTGAAGGCTTTTCAGACCCATCGCCTGCGTATGGACTTCGCAAGCTGGGTGGCACGTACGAAAACCCCGATTGAGCAGACTGTGGCCATTCGTTCCCTCCAGCAGACTGCCCCGGAAGCGGTAAAACGCTATTTCGAGATCGAGGTAGACGGTAGTTTCATGATTGATGTCGGCAGTTTTCAGGTGGCGCCGTTGTGAACCGGTCTGTGATTGTGTCCGAGAAATGCAGGATGTGTCATCATCCGGACCACCAGCAGTTTTCCAGCATTGTGGAGGGGAAGAGATGAGCCGGGAGTCCGTGCAGGCATTTTTCGAGGCGAACGCACCTGATATCGAACCGGTCGTGCTGACAGACAGTACGGCGACAGTGGCGGAAGCCGCTCAGGCTCTGGGTGTGGAGGAAGGGCAGATTGCCAAGACGCTGGCGCTGAAAGTCGGGGATGAGCGGATCCTGGTTGTCATGGCCGGGACAGGACGGTTGGACAACCGCAAGACGAAGGATACGTTCGGCAACCGGCCTCGCATGCTGCCTGCGGACGAGGTGCTGGAACTGACAAGCCACCCCGTAGGTGGCGTGTGTCCCTTTGGGTTGCCGCGGCCGATCAGGGTGTTTTGCGACATCTCCTTGCGTGCGTTTGACGAAGTCTGGCCCGCGGCAGGTGACCGGAACAGTTCCGTATGTCTGACGCCGGAGCAACTGGTGGAACTTGTTGGCGCAGAATGGGTCGATGTCAGCCAGCACTAATGTCGGATTTCGCCTACAAGTCAGGCACCAAAGTGGTGATGGTGGTTGCCCGAAAGTGGACTGGCAGCTTTGCGCACATAAGACCGGTAAACCTGACATCAGTCTGCAATTTGTTTCGGTTGCCACGTCGCCCGGGGCGGCGATAATCACGATAGCCCGAAGGCGAGACAAGACCTAGATTCGATCGATTAACCGAAGGCGGATTTCGAATGGCTCGTTGCGTATATTGCCTCCAGACCTTCGTCCCGAAGGAAGAGCGCGATAGCCCACTGAATCCGTCCCTAGAGCACTTCATTCCATGGTCGCTCGGCGGCAGTAATGGCTTCGCGACGATGGATGCGTGCACCGAGTGCAACAGCAAGCTCGGCGATTCGGTCGACGCGGCGACGATCAACCAGCCGCTGCTGGCCATGATACGACAGCAATTCGGCATCATGGGCTACAGTGGCAATGTCCCGGACGTAGTGATGCCGATGCGTTCGATGGACACCAACGAGCCCGGTCGGATGACTATCCCACCGGCCGGTGACATTGAATACCGTCACAATCCGGTAGTCATCCGCCAGCCACATGAGCTCGGCGAAGAACTATTCGTCGCAGGCAGCGAGGAAGACGTCCGCAAGATCTTGCAAGGCATTGCCGACAAGGAGGCGAAGCGCGGGCGACGGCTCGTCGACCTTTCCTCCGGCCAAACGATCGACCTAGATGACTCCATCGCCAACGCAGAGAGGGGGACGACGGATCTTTACCGGGCGCAGACGAAGGTACGCGTTGCAGATGGTCCAGCCCAGCGTATCGGTGGCCGGACGGCCCAGCATATGCCCGGGGAGGAAGCCTGGCTGATTGGCGAGCACCGTTCCACCGGAGAACGGAAATACTATCTGTCCAACCTGTCT
>NZ_NOXG01000062.1:0-3769 GCF_003207955.1 Novacetimonas pomaceti | reverse complement strand
GGCCACATCAACAGGCCTTACAGAAGACCGCACACGATCACACGTCAATATGGGTCAGAAAACTCTTGCATAACGGACGGCAACCACAGAAGAAATCCGCGTCGAGGTTGATTTTTCCCTGCCGGCCTGTCGGGTTGTCCGCTGCCTGGAACAGGTTATGGAGTGGCGTGGCAGGCCAGAAGCCATCCGAATGGATAATGGCCCTGAATATGTCAGTCATACGTTGGTTTCATGGGCCGAAAAACAGGGGATTACCCTGATCTATACGCAACCGGGTAATCCGCAGCAGAACGCCTATATTGAACGCTACAACAGAACTGTCCGGCAGGAATGGCTGGAGCAGTATTTGTTTGAAAGCATTCAGGACGTGCAGGAGGTCGCAACACAATGGCTCTGGACATATAACCATGACAGACCCAACATGGGGAACAACGGGCTAACCCCCGCCCAGAAACTAAAAACAGATGCCTGAATTCTCATTCAATGCCCCACTAAAAATGGGGGGATTACCCTGCTCCGGGTCACCCAGTTGCAGATCAAAATCGCCACGGACAATATCGGCGTTGCAAAACACGCGGTGGATCTGACTAACAAGCTGTATCTGGAAGGCGTGGGGAACACCCTGCAGATTGCGCAGGCTCAGGCCGAGCTGGATACACAGATTGCAGCGCGTGAACCGCTGAAAACCCGTGTTTCTCAGATAACGCACGCTATTGCCGTGCTGCTGGGGCAGATGCCGGGCTCTCTGGAAGATGAACTGAAGGTGCCGCGGCCCCTGCCGACCGTGCCGGAATTCCCCGCGACCATGCCGTCTGTCGTGATTGCCAACCGCCCGGATATCCGTATGGCGGAACGGCAGTATGCACTGGCGACGGCGCAGATTGGCGTTGCTGTGGCCAACCTGTATCCGCACTTTGTTATTCCGTTGACCTTCAACCCCAACGCGTCGGCCATGTACCAGCTGTTTCAGGTGAATGCCATGAGCTGGCAGTTCCTGATGATGGCGAGCCTGCCGCTGATGCACGGTGGCAAGATGACGTCCGAAGTGCGGGCGGCTCAGGCCTCGGCGGAAGCAGCACGTTTGACCTATCGTCAGTCGGTGCTAAACGGCTTCAAGGAAGTTGAAGACGCCATGGCGGCCTGGCATGATGACATTGAATATGCCGAGCAACTGCATAAAGCGGCAGAAGATAGTGCCACGGCCAGTGAGCGGGCACGGCGGCTATATGGTGCTGGTCTGGTTGGCTTCCTGGAAGTGCTGACAACCGAGCGCACCACCCTGAATGCGCAGAACATGGAAGCTCTGGCGCGTCTGGAACGCCTGCGTGATGCTGTGAACCTTTACACGGCTCTGGGCGCGGGCTGGAAAGGTGTGGCGCTGACCAATTCCACCCTGCCAGTTTCCCTCGAAACACAAAACGTGCTAGCGCGGGCCTTCAAGCAATGATCTGAAAGGTCACATCATGAGCAAGTCTTCGTCTCCTTATGTGCGTCGGCTGCTCTGGATTGTGGCCTGTTTTGTGGGTGGTTTTGCGCTTTTGTGCGTGAGTGGCTGGGCGCTTGTCGTCAACGGCAGCACGCAGGACTCCGCGATGGTGACAGTCCTCCGCTGGCTGCCCGTTGCAACGGGTGCGATCACGGTAGCCGCGGGATTTTTCCTGCTGTCTCTGCCCGTGCCAGGAGACCCGGAAGACTTCTTTCTGCCGGATGACGCCGACGGCGAACTTGAGAGCACAGACGGGAAATAAAAAGAGGTTCAGCCCGTTATCAGAGCTGAACCCTTCTCGCCCTGACCGTCAGTGTGACCGTCAGGCTTTGACGGACAGAAAGTCAGCCAACGCTTCGTTAAACAGAAGCGGGGCCTGCAGGAAGGCGAAGTGGCTGGTCTCGGGCAGGATCATGTAAGAACTGTCCGGAATATGCGCCACCAGATATTCCAGATGGGCGCGATGAATCATCTCGTCCCGGTCCCCATCCACAACCCATGCGGGGCAGCGGATGGCGTTCAGGCGGTCTTCCGTGAATTCGGCATCATGCTCCCATTTCCACAGGCCCCAGACGGTTTTTGAAAAGACATCAAATTTATCCGGGGTCGGGGAAAGCTCGCGGTAGTCTTCTGTGGCGCGCTTTACAAAAGCGTTGACCACCTTATCTCCGCTACACGCCAGATTGAGGCCGGATGCGGACATATGCGGCCCGTAAGCAAAGATGCGTTTGATGCGATCCGGGTGTTCAGAGGCCAGAATAATGCTCTGCACACCGCCATCGCTCCACCCGACGAGACTGGCATTCGGAATTTCCAGATGGTTCATCAGGTGAATGATATCGTCTGCCATCTGAGCGTAGCTGAGGGGTTTATCCCCTAACGTGCTGCGGCCATGCCCGCGGCTATCCACGAGGATGACACGGTGCGTTTTGGCCAGATAAGCCGCCTGTATGCCCCAGTAGTCAGAGTTTGCCATGCCCCCATGCAGCATGATGATGACATCGTCCCCTGTGCCGCCTTCCGTATAATAGAGCGAGCATCCGTTAATGGGGGCGTGCTGTCCTTTAAAGGAGGCCAGAGGGGCCGGGGTGGCAGGCAGGGTCTGCCAGCGTTTTGTTAAATGCTCAGTCATATCGTCAGGCCTCGTAAAAGAGCATGTTGTGGGTATCTTGGTATAACAAGATACCCTGCGCCTTTAGATGGCCGTGTATGACGAGACTTGCAAATGTGTGAGGCGGGATGCTGTTTCCCCAGATCCCCCGCTTGTCTTTTGGTTTGAAAAGCGATAGACTGGGGAATTCGTTGTCAGGCAACAGGCCTTATTTTTTAGGCGTCCGAACGGCCGTTACTTCAATTTCAATCAGCCATCCGGGGTTGGCGAGCTGGGCCACGGCAAAGGCGGAGCGCACTGGCAGATTAGGCTGCTTTTCTGTGCCGAAATACTGGGTGTAGGCCTTCATCATGCCATCAAAATCCAGCTGCTTTGTGCGCGGGTCCGCCACCATATAGATGTGCATCTGCACAACATCACCCATGGTCAGGTTCAGCTTTTTCAGCTCGCCTTCAATGCGCTGGAGAGAGGCGAGTGTCTGGGCGCGGGTGTCGCCATAGGCCTCAAGGCTTTTGGGCGGCGCGGTTTTGTCCTGCACCGGAGCGCCCATGCCGCTCAGATAAATGGTGGTGGCCCCGGCGGGGACTTCCACCGCGGTGGAGATGGGGAATTTCCCCTCACCATGACGGATCACGCCGCCTTCAGCATGCGCCAGAGCAGGGAAGGCAGCCAGAGCCGTCAGGGCTGCGCGGGGATCAGGCTTTTAAAAAGGCGCACGTTATTCTGCCTCTACTGACAGATGGGGACGCATTTCAGACACGTCTTCTGGTTTCAGGGCATCAGTATAATGGTTCCCGAAATGTGTGCGAACGTAATTGACGACATCGGCTACCTGCTGGTCATTCAGCAGTCCGGCAAACCAGGGCATGCCGCCAAAGCCGTTCAGCACCACATAAGCAGGATACTCGGCACTTTTCAGTTTGGGATCACGACACGAAAGTGTATTTTACGTACGCTTGGAGTGAACACCTGTAGAACTGGCCACATTGAGGTTCACGCAACAAGTAGGGATGTCAATCGGCACTCAAAAATAACCCCTGATCGGCATGCAATATTAACCCCCTGTTGAAGGCCCGGCCTGTCTCCTGAAGCCGTAGGCGTAAGGAGACAGGCCGGGGCAGGTATGGATCTGGAGAGAGGTTCAGTTACGGTTCCTGAACCGCCAGCTTTCG
>NZ_NOXG01000061.1:0-3958 GCF_003207955.1 Novacetimonas pomaceti | reverse complement strand
TTCGGGCTATGACGCGGGCAAGAAGGTCAAGGGCCGCAAGCGCCATATCGTGACTGATACCTGCGGCTTCCTGATCTTTCTCCTCGTTCATGCCGCCGATATCCAGGATCGTGATGGGGCCGTTGATGTCCTGGCGGCAATACGCAGGCGCTTTCCCTGGCTGCGCCACATCTTCGCTGATGGCGGCTATGCTGGCGAGAAATTGCGATCCGCGCTCGCCTCCATGGGAAAATGGACGGTCGAAATCATCAGGCGGTCCGATACGGTGAAAGGCTTTCAGATCCTGCCGCGCCGCTGGGTGGTTGAACGGACATTCGCCTGGCTGGGACGATGCAGGCGGCTCGCCAAAGATTGGGAACAATCCATTGCGTCCTCAACCGCATGGACATTGATCGCCTCGATCCGCATGCTCACACGACGGACAGCAAGGCATTGTCAAGCTTGAAAAACTTTCGGATCGGGCTCTAAGAGCTCCTTGAGGAATTCATGAATGAGTATTCCTACGTAGTGATGCTCTTTGGAAAGAGCAACTATTTTGGAATGGAATTTTCTACCTAAGTTATTGGGAACAGAGCGAGAGCAGGTTTCATAAATATATCAAAGGTTACCGAGGCGTAGATTGTTTTTTCATCGACATAATGCGCGTGGATGTGAATGTAGGTGCCTACTCATATATGTTGTACTTGTATAAATTTCTAAAAAGGTCTTAAATAAATGGTTATTTGTGAACACTCGTCAGGTTTTCGTAATATTGTCCCTGTTATTCTCTCAGGTGGATCAGGCAGTCGTCTCTGGCCGGTGTCCCGCCGTAGTTTCCCCAAGCAGTTCTGGCCATTACTTTCGGACAAGACGCTCCTGCAGGAGACATCGCTGCGGGGGAAGAGAACTGATTTCGCAAGTCCAGTCGTGATCTGTAACGAGGCGCATCGTTTTATTGTGGCGGAGCAGTTGCGTGAGGTCGGGATTACCGACGCGCGGATCATGCTGGAACCCGTCGCACGCAATTCTGCACCGGCGATTGCTGCCGCGGCCTTTCTGATCGCCGAACAGAATCCTGATGCGATCCTGTGGATCATGGCGGCCGATGCTGCCATTCAGCATCCGGAACTCCTGAAGGAAGCATTGGGCTCTGCGGTGCATGCCGCGTCGGAAGGGTATGTCGTCACCTTTGGCATCAAGCCGACCAAGCCCGAGACGGCCTATGGCTACATAGAGCGTGGTGCTGAACTTAAAGATGTGCCCGACGCCTATCATGTATCCAATTTCCTTGAAAAACCCGATGCCGCCCGCGCGGCCGAGTTCGTGCGTGATGAACGTTTTTCATGGAATTCGGGGATGTTCGTCGCAAAGGCGGGGCTGCTTCTGCGCGAAATTGAAACGTTTGAACCCGAAGTGTACGCATGCGTCCGTGATGCGGTGAAGGATCGCGTGGTCGATCATGACTTTGTGCGCCTTTCTTCGGCGGCGTTTTCCAAGGCTCCCGATATCTCCATCGACTATGCGGTGGCCGAACGCACGAAGGTTGCGGCTGTTGTACCAGCCGGTTTCGGCTGGTCGGATATCGGTAGTTGGGACGCGCTGTGGGAAATCTCGCCCAAGGATGTAGAGGGAAATGCCACGTTCGGAAATGTTTTCCTCGACCGGGCCAGGAACTGTTATGTCCGTTCAGATGGGATTGTCGCGACCGTCACGGGGGTCGAAGACCTGATTGTCGTTGTCACGCGCGATGCCGTCATGGTGTCCCATCGTGACAGGGCGCAGGATATCAAGGCGATGGTCGCGCGTCTGACGGCGGCCGGACGACCTGAAGCCACGAATCACGTCCGCATGTATCGTCCGTGGGGCTTCTACGAAAGCCTGATCGAAGGTGATCGTTTCCAGGTGAAGCGCATTCATGTCGATCCCGGGCAGAAGCTGTCGCTACAGAAACATTTCCACCGTTCTGAACACTGGGTGGTTGTCGAAGGTACGGCGATCGTCACGCGTGATGAGGAAGAGATCATGGTGCGTGAAAACGAGAGCGTCTACCTTCCCCTCGGGGCCATCCACCGCCTTGAAAATCCAGGGAAAATCCCTTTGACCCTTATTGAGGTCCAGTCCGGCCCCTATCTTGGCGAAGACGATATTGTCCGTATCGAAGATATTTATGCGCGGTCATAGAAATCCCCGCATGGCGCATCGAATACGACCTGTCCTTGCGGGGGGCTCGCAGGAACCAGGTAGCCGGATTTTACGGGATCTATTTTCTCTTGCCTGTGCGTGTCCGACATTTTGCAAAAGACGTGAGATATCCTTATGAAATCCGATTACGGTAAGTACCTGCTTGCCTGCACCCTGTTTTGCGCCATCTCGGCCGGTACGGTCCATGCGGAAACAGTCAGTACGCTTAGTCAGCAGGGGATGACAGACGGGCTTTCGCTGCTTGACGGTGGAAGTCCTGCTTCCTTCTATATGCGTGTGCCGGCGGACATGGCGCTGGCGAATGCGCATATACGGCTCCACCTCGACGTGGCGACCGGTCTTGGCCAGGATTCGCTCCTTCAGGTCTTCATTGAAGGGCAGCCGCGCATGCAGGTGGCGATCGGCGATCTGTCCGATGCGAACACCGACCGCGTCGTCAATATCCCCCTGACTGCGCGTGATCTCGAAAGCCGGTATCTTGCGGTCCGGGTTACGCCAGTCTTTACCGACAAGGGCGGGGCTCACGGCAGCGGTATCCATGGGTACGGATACGTACGTATTCTCCCGGACAGCGGGTTTGTTTTCGACGACGCAGATCGTGGCGCGCGCTCCATCCGCGGTTTCCTCTCCATGCTTGGCCCGACGGTGCGTGTCCGCCTGGCGGGTGCGATAAAGACCCCACAGGAATTCCAGGCGGTTCTGGCGGTCTCCACCTATCTGCAGGCGCAGGGCCGTCGCATCGACTGGGTTCCCAGTGATAGTGCTTCCACCACGCCAGCAGATATTATCATCGGCGATAATGGCAATAATGAGGCTGGTGCGACAAAGTTGCATGGCATGCATCTCGTGCCGGCGGCAGCGGGCATGCCAACCCACCTTGTGGTCGGCACGAGTGGCCCGCAGGCGCTTCTGTTCAGCCCCTGGACCGATCTTCTGGTGGGTGTTTCCTACGGCGACAGCAGCGCCCCCGGACGCAAGGGGCCACCTGTCGGGCGCGTGTTTCCCCTGTCGCAGCTTGGCGCGACACAGGATGTCGTGCCACTGACCAGTCGCGCATCCTGGTCGTTCACGCTGCCGCTGGACATGATGCGTCAGCAGGCGCCGAGTCATATTCACCTCAACATGGTCGTACCGCCGAGCGTGCCGGGCAATCCTCTGATGCTGCATGTGTTCGACAATGGCGAACTGCGTAATGTTGCGGCCCTGCCCGAACATGGTGGCCCCGTCAGCGTCGACCTGCCGCTGGTTGAAACCGGTCACGCGGCGGCGGACAGCATACGGCTGGATCTGTTGCGGCAGGATTTCTCCGGCAGCCAGAACACGTTGACGCCGTCCTTCGCGCAGATCCTGCCATCTTCGACGATTACGACAAACCCGGTCAGTCTTCCGGCTGATACGCTTGATGCCATCGGCCGTACCTTCGGAGCCACGACGTCAGTCTATGTGCTGGCCGACGCTCTTACCCATCCCGATGTGTGGATGGCGACGCTTGCGGGTCTGGTGAACATGCTGCACCTCAATCCGTACAATCTGGTGATCCACGCCGACGCCAGCATGCCGACGGACGGGCAGCCCTTCATCTGGCTGCGCCCGAATGTTCCGACCGGCTTCAGTGCGCCTGTCGCATTCGATCACGGCCGACTGCGCATTGTCGAAAGCAATGGTACCGTCCTGCTCGACGCGGAAATCTCACAGAAGGGTTGTACATCGGGTTAGATTATGAAAAAGTCTGTTTTGCACAAAAGAAATTTTCGTAAGCTATAAGAAAACCCGATGC
>NZ_NOXG01000060.1:0-4113 GCF_003207955.1 Novacetimonas pomaceti | reverse complement strand
GTCTGGACCTGATCGCCGCCATGACACCGGGGAACTCTTTTTAAAAATGTCCTGGGCTTCTGTATCCTGGCGATAGTGCCGTGGCCGGGCTGTCAGCAGACGGAACCCCTCGCGGCGTATGATCTGACCCAGACGCGTTTCCGACAGGCTGACGCCATAGGTCTCATGCAGCCACCCGCAGAGATCACACAGTCTCCAGCGGACAACACCATGCACCGCAGGGATGGGTCCTTCTTCGAGCCGGGTTTTCAAGGCAGACAGCATCTCCTGTGTCAGGCGGGCTTTCTGTCCCCCGCCATGACGATCCACAAGGCCATCCGGACCATCCGCATTGAAACGCACCACCCAGTCACGGATACTCTGACGGTCTGTCCCGGCAAGCAGGGCCGCCTCGCCGCGTGAGGCGCCATCATAAATCGCCGCAAGCGCCAGCAGGCGACGCGACTGACCCGCATGCCGGCTTCTGCGCGCAAGGCGTCGTAACTCCGAACTATCATGATCGTCACGCAGGGACAGAGGGCTGCCCATCCAGAATGTCTCCTTCAGAGAATGGTCAGCATCCTGTGAATCACATTTTTAAACCGATGGGTACCCCGTGAGTCAGGCCAAACAATGGTTGGTATCAGTCGTTAAACGCATCGGTGCCCCTGCTCCGAACGTGCCCTCAGTTTTAAGTTAGGGTCACTCCCCGGCAAATGCTGCAGGGGAGTGTGGAGGCATGGGTCAATTCTGCTTACAACGAGCAGTAATACTTATCTCTCTACGGTATTAAGCCTACGCACCGCTTTATCCAACCCCTTGTTGGACAGGGGGATGTTGATGTCCTGTCCGGATACGGCTGAGAACTTCACCTCTACCTTTTTGGCAGACTCAAGATCTCCCAGCTGTCTCTGATCCAGATTCAGCGGCACGAGACAACCGGCTGGCACGCAGGTGCTGAATGTCAGACCGGACCCGATCGTCCTGTCATCAGCTATCAGCGAAACACCCTTTGAAAGAGCAGCGCCAAAAGGAAGAACCGTCACACCCTGCATCTGGGATCCATGAGGGGTCAGTTCCACACTCAGGATGCGCTGACGTGTCTTGGAATTGAACTCCTGCAGCACGATTGCACAGCGGCTGCCCGTGGCCTGCTGCTGACAGACAACACGCCAGTCCTGATAGGTCTCGTTCAGCGAAGACGCACCGCCCGGGAGAATATGTTCTGAGGAGGTTGCCAGACTTGGAGCAACCTCGTCCTTATGTTCCACAGCCTTGGGACTACTCACTGTCGCATAAGCGCTATTATAGAAATAGGCCGCTCCTCCCGCAACACAAAGAAGTCCGGCCACTGAAAGGGCTGCAAGTTTCCTGTTCATAAACAACTGTACCTTATCTTCTGTTCCCCCTTCCCGTCACAGGAAGAGGGATATCAATCTCAGAACTTCAGACGGAAATGTGCGCGGGCGCCACTGTCCACAGACTGGTTACCATACTGGCCGACATAGGATATTCCGATATCGATCCGGTTGCTAACTTTTGCTGACAACCCTGTATCGATCACTGCGGCATCGATTGAGAGCGGCACGCCGGCGATGTCCATGTTGCCGCTGTTGGCAGCCGCAAACAGTTCATGTGTTGTGGGAATCGTCAGACCAAAGGCATGGCGATAGCCCAACGTCGCATGCGGCGTCAGCAGGAACCGGCCCGCCTGGAACGTCGAGGCCAGATGGACACCAAAGGTCGAGAACGTCACGCCCGTATCGATGCCCTGTCCACGCAATGCCGCGGCACCACCATGTTCCTGGAAACCATCCGTATGCAGGTTCACATAGGCAACATTGCCAAAGGGCTCGATCGTGGTGTTGCCCATATGGAACTTGTAGCCCAGCTCACCAAAGCCCTGCGCCGTTCCCCCCAGATACGCGCTGTTCAAGCGGTTCTGGAAGCCCTGGAACGCCACATTGCGACGGATGCTGATCATGTCCCATGTGTAGGTCGCACCCAGACGCAGGTTCAGATTGCCCCAATGTGTGCCAGCATATCCACCGACAGTTACATTGTTGCTGTGTCCCGAAGAACCTCGCCCGCTCCCGACATCGAACATCGAACGGCCATAGCTGATCAGGCCACCGACACGCCATGTATCGGCGACCGGCGCATCAGCCCCCATGATGAACCCGGCGGTCGAATGATGCATCGACGCCGCATTGCCATCCCCCGAATTGCTGCCCAGGCTGCCAAAAGCTTCACCCCACATCACGGCCCGGTCCGAATAGCAATGGCCATCCGTCCGGCGCCGGTGCTTGAGGTCGGCCGTACGGATCGTGCTGTCCACGGGGCCGTCACAGTCAGCGGAAGCCAGCCGGTCAAACACTGCCTGACGGGCGAAGAAGCTGTCCTGGATCAGTGCCGTACGGGCTGAAGCATGTACTTCGCCCGAGAGGGCATCCAGCCCCTTGCGGGCACTGTTGCCGTTCAGCTGCTCCATCGCCTTCACGACCGAACTGGTGTCCGGGAGATCATCCAGTCCCCGTCCTGTCTCACGCTCGTTGCGGGTATTCCCCGCTTCCGAGAAGCTGGTGCCGTTACGCTGCATCAGCAGGTCCACATCATTGGCCGTATAGACCAGTGTCGGAGACATGAAGGTGTAGTCATTCACGATGTTCGTCGACAGGTTCGTATATTTGCCCGAGACACCCCCTGCTGCCGAAACCAGCGTGTAGGCTTCACCATATTTCAGTGCCGTGCCATCAGCCACATGGAAGTCGACCGTGCCACCTGAAAGGGCTGCCGCACCCGACACCTTCACCAGGTCACTGGTCAGCTGCTGATAGGACTGGTTATCCACCGACAGGCTTGTACCTGTCATCGTCGCGTTCCCGTCCGCAGCCAGGATCGAACCAGTCGCCATGTCCAGGGTGCCATTGACGTTCAGCGTACCGATTGTACCACTGCCAGCCGGGGAGAGAATGCCGCCAGCGGCAACATTCGTACTTCCAACCGTGCCCGTGCCGGAAAGGGTGCCCCCATTATCGACAGTGACAGCCGAGTTGGCCAGGGACCCATCAACATCCAGCATGCCGGCCGAAATATCGGTCCTCCCGGTGAAGGCGGAATCGTCTCCGTCAATTGCAACCGTGCCCGTGCCGGACTTCGTGAAGGAGCCATTCCCGGAAAGGGTATTGGCCAGGGTTCCCGAAGTGTCCTGGGAAACTTCCAGCGCAGCATTGTCCACAATGCCACCCGAACCGAAGCTGGACGTCGTGCCGACCAGGGTTCCGCCTGTGATTGCCGTGCCCCCACTATAGGTGTTCACGCCGCTCAGCGTCGTCCGGCCCGTGCCGGCCTGGGTCAGGCTGCCCGTACCATCAATCGTCTGCGCCATGGCAAACGCATTGCCATGGTCAATGGTCAACTGACCATTGTCATGGATCGCAGAACTGTCGGAAAGGCTGCCTGTCGTCCCGCCATCACCCAGCTGCAGCGTGCCGCCACTGATCGTCGTAGCTCCTGTGTAGGTATTCGCACCCGTCAGCGTCTCCGTCCCGCCAGAGACCGTCAGGCCGCCAGAACCGGACATGCCGCCGGAATAGGTGCTGCTGGCTTTGGTCAGGTCCAGCGTGCCGTCCAGCGTGCCACTGGCAGTTCCCGACAGAGAACCCGCCGTCGAACCCGCAGACGCCACATCGAACGTGCCGCCATTGGCCGCAACCGTGCCGTCAACCGTGTTGCCGTCCAGCGTCAGCGAACCGGCCGTCTGGGTCACATCACCCGAGACGGTGTTGCCCGCACCCAGCGTCATCGTCCCGCTGTTCGCCGCACTCGCCAGTGTCCCGCCCGTCGCGCTGAATGTCGCACCAGACGCATTCGTCACAGCACCTGCCGTCGTATCGCTCAGCGTCGCCGTGCCGCCATTGTTCGCAACAGCCGCAAGCGTGCCACCTTCAGCCGTCAGCGTCCCCGTGTTCGTCGTCGTGCCAGCAACCGTGCCGCCATTGACATCCGTCGTCCCGGCAGTCGTCAGCGCGCCTGCAACAGAACCCGGCAGGCTGAGGCCTGCACCAGACGCCACCGTCGTCACACCCGTATAGGTATTCGCACCCGACAGCGTCTCCGTCCCGCCAGAAACCG